>JAHFRV010000092.1 GCA_023266095.1 Gammaproteobacteria bacterium
GAGGCGACATACCAGGGCGCCGTGAGCCCAAGGGCGCTTTCGAAGAGTTTTTCAGACATGATGAACACGGTTTATTGGGGTGATCTAGACTACCTAACCCACTCATTTTTCAACAGAGCCTTAATTGTTTTTACGATATTGCCTCCGGCAGCGGGTTATCTATCGAGTCGCTCCATACGGCCGCTGGCGGTGAACAGCAGATAGGCGTCGATGGTTTTTTCCGGCCACAGCCGCGCCACGCCTTGCGCATATAAATGCAATTGTTCGCGAAAAAGCGCGGCGTAGTCGTGCGGTGCGTCGGCGGCGCCGCGATGGGTTTTGTAATCGATCACCGCGCAGCGGTCGCCATGCACCACCAGCCGGTCGATCACGCCGTAAATCACCGCGTCACCCTGCTGATATTGAATGGGCACTTCATTGTAGGCCGCGTCGTAGCGCGCGGCATCGAACCAGGGGCGCAAGGCGCTGTCACCGTATATCCGCGCCGCTTCATCCCACCACGCGTCAAGCCGCGGATCGTTAGCGTCCAAACTCAATTCGGCGGCGACCCGGCCGCGCGCGTTATGGGGCGCGCAGCGCGGCTCACTGCATAACAACTCTAAAAAACGATGAATGGCGCGGCCCCGTTCGCGGCCGTCCTCATCGCCGTCGAAGCCGTCGTCGCCGCGCGCGGCGTGGCGGCTGGGGGCGATTTCAAGGTCCGGCGGCGGCGCGACCAGCGGCGCGTTCAAGCGGGGATCGATGTCCGGGATAAGTGGTGTTATTCGCGCGGCGCGCGGCGCGGCGGGCGGCGGCGTGCCTTGTTGCCGATGCCAGCCTTCTTGGCAGATGCGATTCACCTCACCCAGTTGCGCGGCGATGAGTCCGTACCAACCCAATTCGTCGCCGCGTTGGGGTTGGCAGCCGGAAATGAATAAGAGTTGCTTGGCGCGCGTCAACGCGACGTAGAGCAGATTGGCCTGTTCGCGCTGTTCTTCGCGTTGTTGTTCGTCGATCAAGGCCGCGCTGATCCGGTCCAGCTCGCTGCTTTTACCGGTGAGTAAAAAATGGCTGGGCGTGGCGGCGAGGGTGGGCCAACGCACCAAGGCTTGATAGGCACGATGCACGCTACCCGCGCCGGCGCTGTCGGCGAGGAACACCACCGGCGCCTCCAAACCCTTCGCCGCGTGGATGGTGAGAATACGCACGCCGCCTTGGGCGTGGGCGATAGGCGCCTCGTCAGGTGCGTCGTCGTCAGCGCTCTCTACCTTGCGCAAGCGGTGGAGAAAAGACGACAGGCTGGGATAACGGCCGCTGTCCACTTCCAGCGCCAGTTCGATGAAGCGGGTGAGGTTGGCGCGCACCCGCGGCCGCAGATGCGCGGGGAAAGCGGCGTCGAAACGGGCCGGCACATTGCCTTCGGCGTAGACGCGATCCAGCAGATCATGGACCGGGCGCTGGCCAGCGAGGTCTTGCCAGCGGGTTAGCCAACGGGCGGCGCGGGCCAGCGGCGTACCCGCCGCCAGGGTCGGCCCCAATTCGCGCAGGCGTTCGAACCAGCTGACGTGGGTTTCGTATCGGGCGAGGGCGATTAAATCCTCGTCGCTGCAATCGAACAGCGGACAGCGCAGCACTTGCGCGAGCGCGAGGTTGTCGTAAGGCACGATGAGTGTGGTGAGCAGGCTCACCAAGTCTTGAATCTCCACGCAGTGCAACAAGGTGCCGCGATTGGCACTCACATAAGGAATGCCCGCGGCGCGCAGCGCCTGTTCGTAATCCGCCACGTGGGTGCGTTGCCGCACCAGAATCATGATGTCATCGTAGCGCAACGGACGCGCCTGGCCCGCGTCGCCCACCGCGTTGTGTTCATTTATCAAGCTTCGTATACGCGCGGCAATGGCCTTGCCTTCTTGAAGATGACGCTGGTCTTGGTGAATCACCCGGGGCTGCTGCAGAGGATTGCGCAGCTCGATTGCCGGCGCGGACGGCGGCGTGGCATTCTCAATGCTGATCAGTGGCAATACCTCGACGGCCCCCCATAATGTTGTGCGTTGGGTGGAGTGGCGGGGAAACTCTGCCAGCGCATCATGCAACGGCCCGTTTTCGAAAACTTGATTGACGAAGTCGATGATGGCCGGTGCCGAACGCCACGAGGCGGCGAGTTGGTAGCTGCCGGCGCGCAGATGTTCCGTCAGCCAGTATTGTGCGGCGGGAAATAACTGGGGATCGGCGCGGCGGAAGCGATAGATCGATTGTTTGGCGTCACCCACCAGAAACACGCTGCGCGCGCGTTCGTGTTCGCCGGCCGCCAGCTCCTGCAACAGCGGATAGAGCAGATGCCACTGGGTGGGGTTGGTATCTTGAAATTCGTCGACCAAAATGTGTTCGATGCGCTGATCGAGTTTGTATTGCACCCACTCCGCGTGATCGCCGTGATTGAGCAGACGATAGGCCTTCCATTCGAGGTCGGCGAAATCGAGCATGCGCTGTTCGGTTTTGATGCGCTGGAAGTGCTCGAGCAAACGCGTGCCCGCGGCTAGCCAGGCGCTAGTGAGTGTCAATGTCGCGCGGCGGCGCAGTTGATCTTGAATTTCGAGCAGCCGTTCGGCCCACAGCGTATGTAATTCCAGTAGACGGTCTTGTCCCGCCGCGCCGAGTTTGTCGGCGAGGGTCTTGCCCGCTTTGCGCACCAGTGGCGTGTCTTTTTGAGTGAGAAAGCCGCGCTTGAGCAGGAACAGCCGCGCGCCGCTGTCGCCTTCACCGTCCAGCGCGTCGACGATGGCGCGGGCTTGGGCAACGGAGGTGTCGGTGTTGTGGCGGGCTAGTAGCGCGGCGACTTCATGCAGTTCCTGCCGGGCGCGCGGCGATAAGGCGTCGGTGAACGGATCGATCGCCGGATCCACTTCCAGCGTGGCGGCGAGTTGCTGCATGGCCCATGCGACGGGCGCGGTTTGATCGAGGGTATAAGCCCACCAATCGCTGCGGTAATGGGTGAATTGCCGCAGCGCGGCACGGGCATTGTGCAGGCCGTTGCACCGGTCGAACAAGAGGGCAAGGGCCTGCCCCACCGGGCCGTCCGGCGCGGCGGTGGCCTCGTTGAGCAGGGCGTCCCAGGCTTGTTGTTCGAGCAGGCCGGGGCTGTCCAGCACCTCGAAACCCGCCGGCACTTGCGCTTCGAGCGGAAAGCGCCGCAGCAAGTCTTGGCAGAAGGCGTGAAAGGTGGTGAAGCGCACCTGGCGGGTGTGGCGCAATTGCCGCTCGTAGAGATCGGCGGCGTTGCGTAGCAGCTCGGCGGTGGGCGTGATGCCCATCGCGGCGAGGGCGGCACGGCGGCCGTGGTCGTCGAGACGGGCCAGCTCGGCTAGGCGCTGCGTGAGCCGCGCCGCCATCTCCGCCGCAGCCTTGCGGGTGAAGGTGACGGCCAAGATGGCGTCGGGCGCGGCGCCTTCCAACAAAAGACGCACGACGCGGGTGACCAACAGCCAGGTTTTGCCGGTGCCGGCCGAGGCCATCACCGTGGCGCTGGCCGCGGGTGCGCTGGCGGATGCGATTACATTCATGGACGCAGGATAAAGCTTGAGGGGTAAGGGGTAAAGCCGAGAATACTGAGAAGGCGAGCGATAGAGATGCGTCAGAAGTGCGGAGGCGCCGGGCAAACGTGCCTTAGATGCGTGTATCCCGAGCGATCTTGCGTAAATAGCTGAAGCGAGATGAAGCGCTGGGTGGGGCGGCCCTGGTCGAATAAAGCAGACAGCCCCCTATCTCGCCGAACCAAAACGTGTCTGGTGAGCAGATCGCGCGGATTATCAAATGCGCCGGGAGAGCAATGGCGCTTGCCGCTTGCAGAGCGAGCTCCAGTGAATTCAGGCTTTCCCGCTTGCGCCGGACACCTTTCACAAGCTGCTCTCGCGGGCGCAACTAAGGCCGCGGATGCGGCCCCCACGCAAGTAGATCTTGCATCGGTACTCCAAACACATTGCCGGTGATCAAATGCTGATGGACACGAGCGAGATAACTCCGGGCTGCGACCCATGCACGGCGGTGGACGACTGCACCCGTTATCGGGTTTTGGATGTCTATCCGAGACGAACTGCAGTCCATGCCGTTGAATTTCTCGAACGGGTCAACGAAGAAATGCCATTTGCCGTGCAGCACTCCAAGCCGCCTGTGGAGGTGAATTCGTCGCGTTCACGGCCCAGCCAGGGCTCATAACTCACGCGAGAAAATTTCGTCCCATTAAAGGCTGCGGTGAGCGATTCCTGAAGACGGTCTATCAACTGGATCGGGCTGTCCGCGCAATTCGCGAAGGCGACCTAAGTGCAGAGGGATCGCCAAAGAAAAAGCGCGTATGACTGGTGCAAAAAAGTGAAACTATGTCTAAGAATCGCACAATCCATCCGTCTCCGATCTGGGCGAGTCTTTACATGAGTGGCAGCCTGACAACTATTTCCGACGCCGACGAGTTTTTATGGGGGTCGCGTTCTTGTCCATATGCACTTGTAGACATCTGATCGCATCGTGCAAATCAACAGCCTTTTGCAACAGCGGCGCCCAGAGATCGTCAACCGAATCCAGTCTCTTCTGGATTGTTTTGATAGTGAATTTCGATGGGTCAAGTTTCGCATTCACTTCGTCCCATAAAAGCGGCGCAGACACTGTTGCACCGGGATACGGACGAACGGAATAGGCACAGGCAATCGTTTGTCCGAAGCGATTCTGTAGGTAATCTAAATAGATGAGGCCTTTTCGTTTCTGCGGGCTTCGTTCAAGAGAGGTTATATCTGGCAACTTCGCATGCACGATCCGCATAATGAGCTCCGCAAAATTCTTGACCTCTTCATACCTATACCGAGCGCCGAGCGGTACATAAATATGAATACCCGATTTGCCGGAAGTTTTGGGGAAATGGTATTCGCATGCCATTTCGAGCGTGTCGCGTACCACATAAGCGACTGCTGCCAGATCCTTCATTGATCGTCCGTGAGGATCAAGATCCATAATCATGTAGTCGGGTTTCTCCAAATGCGAGACCCGTGAGTTCCAGGGATTTATTTCAATACAGCCCAGATTTGCAAGATAGAGCAATGTTTCTTTGTTGTTACATACGACATAGTTTATATAATTGGGTCTACGCGGATTAGTGTGGGTGCCAAAATGGGGTTTCATAGAAGTCCAGCCTTATAATCCCAGTGTTTCCACGTTCTGGAGGAAGCAAGAAACGTGTTCTGTCTCAGGTGCAGGAT
>JAHFRV010000053.1 GCA_023266095.1 Gammaproteobacteria bacterium
AAGAAATATATCGGTAAGGCCGATCGCGTTCCGGGAATCAATGGCGGTGCCCGGATCAAAATCCAGGTTTCCGCTAAACTCACCCGCGATATACGCGGCGCTTGCCGATGCCGCCACCGCATTGGATGAAACGCGGGTGTGGGGAGACTCGGCTTACACGGGTCAAAAAGACGTGCTGGCGGAACACGCGCCGAACGCCCAAGATTTCACACACGCCAAGGGTCGGCGCAACAAACCGCTGACGGACGAAGACAAGCGAAGGAACCGCACCAAATCCGGCGTACGCGCCAAGGTCAAACATATCTTCCGGATACTGAAACGCCAATTCGGATTCACCAAGGTGCGCTATCACGGCCTGGCCAGGAACGCCAATCACCTGTTTGCCGCGTTTGCCTTGGTGAACATCGTGCTGGCGAAGCGGCGACTGTTACGACTCGCACAGGCGTAGTGCGCCCGCAGAGAGCCGGAAGGCCGCGAAAGGGTCGATGCGGCGGAGAAGATCGGAAGTACATCGATCAACTGCGCAAAATTTCCGCTGATTTTAGACTTTTTTCGATGCGGGCAAATTTTTGTGTGAATTGTTCAGAGGTTCCTTAATATAAATATTAACGTTTTAGTAGCTGACCTTGATCACCATGAAATATCAGACTGTTGTCGCCGGGCCGCATGACCGCAAGTGGCACCGCTGGACTCCCGCTCACGCACTGTTGACATACGAGACAGGCATTCACCGCATCGCGGTCAGTCAGCAACTGGGGATTTCCGATGCAGGATAACAAGAATAGCTCGCGCATCAATGTATGCAGATTGGCACGGGCCGTACACTGATGATCTTCGCTACAGAGCGGCAAATTGGGATCGTGTTGAATGAGGCCGGAACGGTAACGCCAGTGCAAACGCACCGCGCCTGAATTCGCATCGAAAATCCGCAAGCGAGGCTCCCCTTGGAGTAGATTGGCTTCGATATTAAAGGGCATGATACATTCTCCATCTTTTAGATGAGAATGATTATCGTTTATGAAAAGCGCACTGTCAAGACGAGAGAAGTACAGCTAAGATTGCCGCAGTCAGCGCGCTTAAACCAGCGGCAAATGCCAACCACGGAAATCACAGAGGACGCAGAGAATCAGGATTATGCGGCATCGGATGAGCTGACCGTTGGGGGGCTACGACCAAGACACGGAGCCCTTGATTGTGCTCTGGGAACTCTATGTTCTCTGTGGTCAACGGCTTTTATCAGGTTGAAACATCGCCTGCACTCCGACGATAAACGCGCGTGGTTGACCAATGAAATAGCGGTACTCACCGAAGGCGAAATCAGCGCGGTCGGCATATTTCTCATCGGTCAGGTTGGTGAGTCTGGCGGAGACTTCTAACTGGGATGTGAGCCGGCTGGCCAGGCGCAGATGTAATAAATCGTGGCCGGTGTAGCGACGCTGGTTGGCTTCGTCGAGGTAATACGGCCCGACATGCACCCATTCGAGTTCGGCACGGTGCGCGTCGCGGATAGCCCAATTCAAACGGGTGGCGGTGATGACCTGCGGCGCTTGGGGAATGTCTTTACCCTCTTCCATGACGCCTTGGTCCGCAGCGAATTTATGCGCGGCGTAGCTGCCGTTAAAAGAAAGCGCCAGTGACGGCATAAACTGGTAAACCAGCTCGGCCTCGATACCGGAGTGACGTGTGCGGCCGCCGTCGATCATGAAAAAATTGGAATCGGGAAAGATGAAATTTTTCTTGCGCATGATGAACAGCGCCGTGTCGTATTGAAAAGAACCGATCACTCCGCGAGCGCCGATCTCGGCGCTGTCCAACCGCTCGCTGTCGATATCGGCGACCTGCTGACCGCGTTGCAAGCGATAAAGCTCGCTGGTCTGCGGTGCGCGAAAACCGCGCGCGAGTTTGGCGTAGAGCGATTGGGTCGGCGTCAGGCGATAGCTGGCGCCGAGCTGCGGGCTGAAATTGCGAAAAACATCCTCACGGTCGGATGGGCGATTATATAAACAGGGATTGGGCATGCAGGCCCGGCCTCGATCATCGACATTCCCCGCCGGCAGGTTGTTGATATAGTCGTACTGAGTGAGGTCGTAGCGTACTCCCCCGCTCATCCGCAGCTGGGGCGTGAGTTGCCGTTCAGCATGCACGAACGGTCCCACCATTAGAACATCCACATCGTAATCATAATGTTTGCCTTGATAACGGCGAAAACCGCTCACTGAATTGTCCGGGCCCGCTTGAATTTCTTCGAGATCGCCGTGAGTCAATTCGAGATCGGCACCGGCCAACAGCCGGTGTCCGCCGGCCCACTCGTATTCAAATGCCGTTTGTAGGCCACCGCTAGCGTGGGCATTTTTTTCGATGACATTCCCCGGCAACCAATGCATGGAAAAATCCATGTCGTTGCGGCGGACGTAGGGCGTGAGTCGCAAACTGCTTTGTTCGTTCAAATAGTGTTGCCATTCCACGGCGCCGCGTAAACTCAGCGCATCACGATAAGCCGCAGGCTTGCCGTTTTGCCGACTGAGCGTGCGGTCCCGGTAGTTCTCGAAGCCTTGAACAAAACTGCCGGGACTGTCGCGCAGGTTCATCAACGAGACCAGGGTCTTGACCCTATCGTCGCTGCGCGCAAGGTCGTGACGAAAACTGAGTTTTTGTTGCTGCAGGCCGGCATGGTTTTGGAATGCGCCGCTGTCGGTGGCGAGGGCGCTGAGCCGCCAGCCCTGATCGCCCCGACTATCGGAACCCGTCACTTTGATGCGTTTAAAATCGAAACTTCCCGCCTCCAAACTCACGCCGTATTCCGGGGTACGTGCCGGCGGTTTGCTGAATACGTTGACCAGGCCGTGCAGGGCATTGGATCCGTAATAAGCGCTGCCCGGCCCGCGCATGACTTCAATGGCGCCGGCCTGCTCGGTGTTGATGCTGAACAACTCGTTGACATTGCAGAAGCCGCGGCCGCTGACCGGGATACCCTCTTCCATGAACAGAAACGCCCCGCAGGCACCCGGACCGTTCAAGGACGGCGAGCGCAGCGCGGTGAGATGACCGGCCGTACCGGCGCTGCGGGTCAGCCATGCGCCCGGAACGCGCGCGAGCACTTCATCAATGTGCGGTGAGCTGATCAGTTCGAGTTCAACGGATTCCATGCGCGCGGTATTACCGGCCAGATCGAGCAGCGCGCCCGCACCGCGCGCCGGCGTCACCACCACGGGTTCCATGAGGAAGGCATCATCCGCCGCCACGACCTGGCTGGCGAGAAAGATCAGCAGTGGAACAGCGCTGCTCATTCGCATGAATCGACTTATCCTCACGGCTTGGTTAGATGCATCAGCCCGGCGACTGACGAGATGGATGCGCTCCTTTCCGCTAGCGCCACCCAGTCACCGCTCACCCCTAGGCGGTACTGTTCGTCGGCCGCTTATCGAGCTGGGTATCGCCTGCATTGCAGACGGAGATTCATAGGCCAGTGATACCCCGCTCAGAAAGATGGGGCGCAAGATTCAATGAAGTGTTTCCCTCCATTAGCGCCGGGATAGTCACTTACTGGCGCGCTGTCTCGATCGCCCTTCGCTATATCCGATTTTTACGTATCAGTTTGAATGCGCGCCAAGCGGTAAACAGTCCACTGCTCCATGACAACAGTTTATGGCGGCGCGGCCGCCACAACAGCGCCGCCCCCGTCATCAGCAATAGGCGATGGGCGCGGATAGTCTTTGCGATCGCCAGTCCCATATCCACGATCCGCAAACGTTCTTGTATCCGCAAGGTGAGGTAGGAAACCTCACTCCGCTGGGCCTCGGCTTGCGAGATCAAAAACTCGCGACGACGCCGTAGATAGGCCTTTTTAGCATTCATGAATGGGAGCTCAAGCGGTCATGGTCCTTGCCGAGTTCCGCCAAGGTGGCGGAGAACAAGGGCGGCCGGGTCTTGAGTTTGTGGCGGATCGTCAGCGCCGTGATGACGCCGCCAGCCAAATAGAAAAATGCGAAGCCACCCAATACATAGAGACCGGCGGTTTCCCAAAAGATGGCGATAATGAACAGCGTCGACAATAACAGGCCGAATCCGAGAAAAAATAAGGCTGCCGCGCTATAAAGAAATAATTCCCGGAGCCTAACCGCTTCCTCTTCGAGTTCCGTGGAAAGGAGTTCGCCCCGGGTACGCAGTATCTCGACGAAGGTTGCGGTCAAGCGCCGCAGTGAAGCGAACAGTCCATTCACCGGACCGGCAGCCGCTTTGATATCGCTATCACCCACTTGGTTAACGTCGCGAACTCAGCATACCCAGCAGGAAGCCTAGTGCTGTGCCTATGGCAACCGATTTCCAAGGATTCTCATGTACAAGTTCATCGGTTGCTTTGGCGGCCGCTTTGGTTCGTTCGACGAGTGTGCCTTCCATTTCACCCAGTTTGCGGCGTGCCTCTCGCAGATTCTCTTCGGCGCGCACCCGTACTGCGCTGATTTTATCGCCGGTCTGACTGGCGGTGGCTTTGAGCAGCTCTTCCGCGTCTTGTATGACCGCTTTGAAATCCTCTACCAATTTATCTCTTGCGACTTGTGTTTCAGTAGCCATGGTCATTCCTTTCTATTGCAGGTGGATTAATTTTGAAAATTCCCCGCGGCTAGCCGCGGGAGTAAGACGATGGGAATGTTCAAGCACCCAGTGTGCGGTTGCCACGATTGAATCATTCTTTTCGCCGAAAAGGGGTCAATTCAACGGCCATTCCTGGTCGTTCATTCAAACCGCGTCTAGATACGCATGATATAAAGCTTAGTGCAGTTTTAGGGATTTTCATCATGACAAGCTGATTCGAGAATTTCAGCGCGCATGAGAAACAATCTCATGGGGCAAAACGGGCCGTTATGTCCATAGACCATTGAGCCCGGGTATAACGATCATGAAGATCGACTCCCTCGCAACCTTGCTTAACTATAGAGTCGCACAGCTTTCGTTCGCTGACAAGCCATTGCGCAAAGAACGTCACTCTTCATCAACTATTTTTTACGATGAAGTTACGTGTTTCATAGCGATACACTTGAGAGCCGATTGGTTCCAGTGGCAGTTGTAATAATTTCAAGCGAATTTGCATTACTTACACTGTAAGCGCTCACTTTTTCTATTTGCCGAACCACGCCAGCTGTTCGTGCAAACGGACCACATCGCCGATGATCAGCAAGGTCGGTGCATGCACCGTGGCTTCCTTTACCAGCGCCGGCAGCGTGGCCAGCGTGCCGATCAACACCCGTTGTTCGCGGGTCGTGCCCTGCTCCACCAAGGCCACCGGAGTGGCGGCGGCTTTGCCGTGACGGATCAATTCGCCGCAGAGGATGTCGAGGCCAGTGAGGCCCATGTACACCACCACGGTCTGCGCCGGTTGCACCAGCGCCGGCCAGTTCAAATCCATGGTGCCGTCCTTGAGATGGCCGGTGACGAATAACACCGATTGTGCGTAATCGCGATGCGTCAACGGAATACCGGCATAGGCGGCGCAGCCGTTGGCAGCGCTAACGCCGGGGACGATTTGAAAGGGTATACCTTCATCGGCCAACGAAGCGATCTCTTCGCCGCCGCGGCCGAAGATGAAGGGGTCGCCGCCCTTGAGGCGCAATATGCGTTTGCTCTCTTTCGCCAGTTTCACCAGGAGTTCGTTGATTTCTTCCTGACGCAGGGCGTGATGGCTGCGGCGTTTGCCGACATAAACCCGTTCCGCCTCGCGACGCACCAGATCGAGTATCGCGGGACTCACCAATCGGTCGTACAAGACCACATCGGCTTGCTGCATCAAACGCAGGGCGCGGAAGGTCAGCAGATCGGGATCGCCGGGGCCGGCGCCGACCAGATACACTTCGCCGCGTTGCAGTGAGACGGGCGTGTGTTGCAGTAATTGGTTCAAGGCCTGTTCCGCCGCCTGCTCACGGCCGGCGTAGACCTGTTCGGCGATGGGGCCTTGCAGGACGTCCTCCCAAAACCGCCGCCGCTCGGTGGTGCTGGTGAAACGCTGCTTCACCTGGTCGCGGTAACGCGCCGCCAGCGCGGCCAGCCGGCCGTAACCGGCGGGAATCAAGGTTTCCAGCCGGGCGCGCACCAAGCGCGCCAACACCGGCGCCGCGCCGCCGCTGGACACCGCCGCCACCAGCGGCGAGCGGTCGATGATGGACGGAAAGATAAACGTGCAGAGCGCGGGTTGATCCACCACGTTCACGGGAATATTGCGCGCGCGCGCCGCCGCCGCGACCCGGCGGTTCACGCCGTCGTCGTTGGTGGCCGCCACCACCAGACGGCAATCCTGCAACTGCCCGTCGTCAAATTCGGTTCCGCCATGGATCACCTCGCCGGCGTGTACCCGTTCCTGCAACCGCGCGTTCAATGCGGGCGCCACCACGATGACGCGGGCGCCGGCGCGCAACAATAAATCCGCCTTGCGCGCGGCGACGTCGCCACCGCCGACCACTATGCATGAGCAGTGCTTCATACTTAAAAAAATTGGTAAAAATTCCATCGCGGGATTTACTGTGCTCTTAGCTAAGGGCGATACCGGCATTACCGGCGA
Organism: Gammaproteobacteria bacterium; assembly: GCA_023266095.1. GTDB lineage: Bacteria > Pseudomonadota > Gammaproteobacteria > DRLM01 > DRLM01 > CAKKSB01. The sequence goes on from JAHFRV010000053.1 coordinate 6,551, forward strand.
TCCGCTTGGCAAGGTTACGGAAATCATCGTAGCATTTGCGCACCGCTTCACTATGTGCGCCAATCGCTCCATCGGCCGGTTTGAGAAAAAACATTGGTTTTCGCGCCTCCATCGCCATGGGCATGAGACTGCGATAATGCTTGAGCAAAGCGAGGTTGTAGGGATCGTTAACCACTTGGGGTAATTGCCCGGCAGATTCTTCGAGTACCGCCTTGCGGTAGACATCAGGAATACGATCCATCCAGCGCTGGTATGCCTTTACGGGACTGCTGTCACGAATGCCATGTTGCATAATCACATAACCAGAAGGTTGCATGTTTCCTGTAGGTAGAGGCAGAGTAACGCCCTTCGGCATTTCAATAAGCCGCTTCTGCCAACCTTTGCGCCATTCTTGTAGAGTCGGGCCGAGGTTCTTCATGCCTTGCAGGGAAAAAAGATCTGGAGCTAGCGGTAACACAACCTGATCTGCAGCGATGATCGCAGATCGGTTGATTGCTCCAAGATTGGGTCCTACATCGATAAAAATAATCTGAGCCGGAAATTCTTTAACTGCCTCGACAATGATGCGATAAAAGGCGGTAATGACACGAAAGGCGGCTTCTTGTCCATCGAGACATTTTGGCCAATTCTCCGATAGCAAATCTTCAAAGCGGGACAACGCGAGATTGCCGGCAACCAAAGCCAAACTTTGCGTTATGAGTTGCAGCCGCGGTTTAACAATATCGCCAGTACGATTCATCAAAGGCTGCAAGCTATCGTATACAGTGGCGGCTTCGCCATCATCCCATAAGGAGATCAACCTGCTCTCATCCAGAAACATGGAGGTCAGATTGGCTTGCGGATCGAAATCGACAGCCAACACCGGCACTCCCCGGTCGGCAAACATCCAGGCTAAGTGATAAACCAAGGAGGTCTTACCCACCCCGCCCTTGTTGTTGAAGAAGGCTACAGTCTTCATTCTGGCCTCCGTCGGATCGTGACTGCTATAGTGTGGGGATCGAACACAAATTCAGCGGGCGGGTTGCCGTTATCGGACAATAATTTCTGCGCTCGTTGTATACCGTAACCATAACGATTGACGTAACCCAGAGCTTTCATTGTCTCTGCTATGACGGGGTTGCGATAACTGTTACGGGTGAGATAATTCTCAGCCGTCACCTCACCATAAAGACCACCCGGACTTTGAATCTCGATGCGGTCGGTAAACCAGTAAAAACGAATTGGCGTGTTTGATTCGTAGGTCCGGTGCATAACCGCATTCATGAGCAATTCCCGAACCGCGATTTCAGGGTAATCCGGCACGAGCTTTTCCCGTAGTGCGGAAACGTGGCGCAAGGTGGCATGAATGCCAGTCCGAAGACGCATATCCAACTCGCGCATGACGTAAAGCAGGTCACCGGAGATTTCGGCCTGATCTTCAGGAATTTCCGTCAGCTCGGTCCCCGGCAGGCGTAGGTACTGAACATAAGCCCCCGGCAAATAAAACCTCGGATTATTACCAAAAAGAAGTATTCCCGCGAACGTCGGGCACCCGCGTCGGAGGTCGAAAAAACGTAGAGACGCAAGCTGTTCTTCGATGGGGCGATGATTACTCTGAATGATATCCGGGGTAACCACCTCGCGCCGATAAGCTTCAAAAATCCCTAAGGCCAGGTCATCGAGACTCGCCTCTGGGCACGGGCTTACATCGAAACTTCGGATAGAAGCGACGCGTCGTTCTGAAAGAATACGTTCTTCCTGTTCACTGGCAATTGCCTTGCGCGGACCAACCCTGATACATACTTGGCCTTTGTAGCGCACCGGCGGCAGATCGGAAGGCAATACTTCGACCACAGCCACATCCCCTTCGGGGAAAGAAAATTTCGCTACGCTTAAAACCGGTAGAGGCTGAATGTTTCCGGCCGAGCGAAGGTCAGCCAGGTTCTGTAAAAGTTGGTCAGTCACTTTTAGTCCTGAAAGACCGCCGTCGTTCTTGACTCCTACCAGTAAATAGCCCGGTTGCCGATGATTGGGAAGATCATTGGCGAAGGCGCAAACTGCTTCAGAGAATTTATCCGTATCTTTCGTGGAAATAGTGTGTTCGATGCGGTCCGATTCTATATAAGCTAACATCACCTTGAGTTGTTCATCTGTTAGCATTATGTATCCCTCACAGCAGTATTATTGCCATTAACCTATCACTGTTACTTCACCCATGTAGGTACGCAGTGCTTCCGGCACGCAGACACGGCCGTCTCGATCCTGATAATTTTCCATGATCGCCACCAAGGTGCGGCCCACCGCCAAACCCGAACCGTTGAGGGTGTGCGCCAGTTCCGGTTTGCCGGTTTCGGGATTGCGCCAGCGCGCTTGCAGGCGGCGCGCCTGGAAATCCTCGAAATTGCTGCACGAGGATATCTCGCGGTATTTCTGCTGACCCGGCAGCCAGACCTCGATGTCGTAGGTCTTCGCCGCCGAGAAACCCATGTCGCCGCCGCACAGGGTGATGACCCGATACGGCAGCCCGAGCAACTGCAACACCCGCTCGGCGTGGCCGGTGAGCTGTTCCAAGGCCGTGTAGGAATCCTGCGGCCGCACGACTTGTACCAGCTCGACTTTTTCGAATTGATGCTGGCGGATCATGCCGCGGGTGTCTTTCCCGTAGGAACCCGCCTCGCTGCGGAAACACGGGGTGTGCGCCACGTATTTACGCGGCAGGTACTCCGCGTCGATGATCACGTCGCGCACGATATTGGTAACTGGTACTTCAGCGGTGGGGATAAGGTAATAATTCTGTTCGCCGCCGAGTTTGAACAACTCCGCCTCGAATTTGGGCAACTGCCCGGTCCCGCGCAAACTATCGGCGTTGACCAGATAGGGCACATAAGTTTCAGTGTAACCGTGTTCGCCGCTGTGCAGATCGAGCATGAATTGAATCAACGCGCGATGCATACGCGCCAGCGAACCGCTCATCACCGAGAAACGCGCGCCGGTGATTTTCGCGGCGGTATCGAAATCCAGCAGACCCAGCTTAGCGCCGAGATCGACGTGATCCTTGGGCGCGAAATCGAAAGCCGCCGGTGTGCCCCAACGGCGCACTTCGACATTGTCATTTTCATCTTTACCCGCCGGCACCGAACTGTGCGGCAGATTGGGCACGCCCAGCAGAATTTCATTGAGGTCGTTCTGCAAAGTTTCCAGGCGCATCTCAGCCTGTTTGAGTTGTTCACCGAGATCGGCGACCTCCGCCATCAGTGGCGCCACGTCTTCGCCTCCGGCCTTGGCCTTGCCGATGGCCTTGGAGCGGGTGTTGCGTTCATTCTGCAAGGCCTGGGTGCGCACCTGCACTTCTTTGCGCTCCGCTTCCAAGGCGGCGAGGCGCGCCGTGTCCAGTTTAAAGCCGCGCGCGGCGAGGCGTTGCGCCGTATCGTCCAATTGGCCGCGGATCAATTTCGGGTCGAGCATGCTGTTACCTTCTTTAGTCGTGTCTCTTGAACACCGTAATTCAATCAGGTTGGTTGACGTGGGCGGTCCAGTGCAGGATGTGATCCGGTTTTACCGAGCCGCCGAGGTGTTCGATGATCTCCGTCACCTTGGCGGGCTCATCGAAGAACTCCACCACCACCGGCAGATTCAGCGACAGGTCCATCAGCCGCGCCGATAGTATCTCACCGGAATCGCCAAAGCCGGAGATGCCGCGAAACACCGTGACGCCGCGCAGTTTCTCGCCATCGTGGAGATGGCGCAACACACTTTCCAACTGGCCGCTCTGCTCGTTGAGATAAATGCGCACCACGGTCACTTCGAGTGTTTTCATAAGCGTCTCCCCACCAGCACGCCCAGCCACACCGCCGCCAGGCACAGGCTCACACTCAGTAAAACATTCATGAGTGCTTTCACCCGCTCGCCTGCCTCGAACAGGGCGAAGGTCTCCATGGAAAACGAGGAGAAGGTGGTGAAGGCGCCCAATACCCCGATCAACAAGGCCGCGCGCCACTCGGGACCCAGCGCCAAGCGTTCCACCAGCAACACATACAACAGCCCCATCGCCAGACAGCCCGATACATTCACTATCAAAGTGCCGTAGGGAAAGCCGCGCCCCAGTACCGCGTGCACACCGTTGGCGACGCCGTAGCGCAACAAGGCGCCGAGAGAACCGCCGATGGCGATCGCTAAAGTTTGCTTCACTATCGACACCTCGCAAGTTGGCCACGGAGCGCACAGAAGATGGAGATCAAAGAAGGTGGGCTACACGGCGCCGATCTACCCCAACCTATTTTTTTGGCTCCGTGTCCTCGGTGTCATTCGTGGCCCATCATTTCTTTTTATCCAACTCCCGCAACCGCGCCAGCTTCTCGGCGATCTTGATCTCCAGCCCGCGCGGCACGGGATGATAATACACCCGCTCGGCCAGTTCCTCGGGAAAATAGTGTTCACCGGCGGCGTAGCCCTGCTCTTCGTCGTGCGCGTAGCGGTAGCCTTTGCCGTAATCGAGTTGTTTCATCAGCCGGGTCGGCGCGTTGCGCAGATGCAGCGGCACGTCGAGCGAACCGCTGTTGCGCGCGTCTTCTTTGGCGGCGTTGAAGGCGGCGTACACCGCGTTGCTCTTGGCGGCGCAGGCGAGGTAGACCACGGCCTGGGCGATGGCCAATTCTCCTTCCGGACTGCCGAGGCGTTCCTGCACGTCCCAGGCTTCGAGCGCCAGGGTGAGGCCGCGGGGATCGGCGTTGCCGATGTCCTCATTGGCCATGCGCACCACCCGGCGGGCGATGTAGAGCGGATCGCAACCGCCGTCCAGCATGCGCGCCAGCCAATACAGCGCGGCGTCGGGCGCCGAGCCGCGCACCGATTTGTGCAGCGCCGAGATCTGGTCGTAAAAGGCCTCGCCGCCTTTATCGAAACGCCGCAAGGTACCGCCGGCCAGCACCTCGTTGAGCAGTTCTTCGCCGATGCCGTGTTCGTCTTTGGCGGCGGCGAGGCCGGCGGCGATTTCCAAATAATTCAGCGCGCGGCGCGCATCGCCGTCGGCGGCCGCGGCGAGACGCTGGCGCAAGACCGCGTCGATTGTTATGCCCTGTCCGCCCAGGCCGCGCTCGCTGTCAGCGAGCGCCCGGTCGATCACGCCGAGCAATTCATCGGCGCTGAGCGCGCGCAGTACATACACCCGCGCGCGGGACAGCAAGGCGTTGTTCAATTCAAACGAGGGATTCTCGGTGGTGGCGCCGATCAGAGTGAGCGTGCCGTCTTCCACATAGGGGAGAAAGGCATCCTGCTGGGATTTATTGAAGCGATGCACCTCATCGACAAACAGCACGGTGGCCCGGCCCTGCTGCGCGCGCAGCTGCTTGGCCTGTTCCACCGCGGCACGCACTTCCTTCACGCCGGACAGCACGGCGGACAGGCTCAGGAATTGCGCCTCCACCCGCCGCGCGATCAACCGCGCCAAGGTCGTTTTACCGGTGCCGGGCGGGCCCCACAATATCATCGAATGAATGCGGCCCTGTTCGATGGCCAGCCGCAACGGTTTGCCGGGACCGAGCAAATGGGGCTGGCCGGCGTATTCATCGAGATCACGGGGTCGCATGCGGTCGGCCAGGGGCTGACCGCTCAAGTCCTGTATTGCGAAGAGGTCGTCGTTCAAGGCGCGACCTATTCCCCCACCACGTCCACGCCCGGCGGGGGTTTGAAGTCGAACAGGGACGGCACCAGCTTGGGATTACGTTCCAAACGGGAGAATTGCAAACGGGTGGTCTGGCCGAAGGTGTCCACCAGTTCCATCACCCGCAGATTGGTTTTATCGAAACCGAGGCGTATCCGCTCGAAGCTGGTGTCTTGTTGTTTTGGGGTGAGCTCCACCCATTCGAAATCACCCTGAGCGCCCTGTTCGACTATCGTGAAACTCTTTTCCAAATTTTCGCCTGAACTCAACAACTGGGCGGGCGTATTGCCCAGCGTCTCGCTGAAAGGCTTCATCGTAACCTGCTCCAGCTCGATGTCGTAGATCGAGACCTTCTTCCCGTCGGCGACGATCAATTGGTGGTAAGGCGCTTGATAATCCCAGCGGAATTTACCGGGCCGCTGCAAGGCCAGCGTGCCTTGCGCCTGCTCGGTGATGTTCATACGCGGATCGAGCACGGTTTGCGAAAACTCGCCGCGCAACGACTGCACATCTTTGAAAAAGGACTCCAGCCGCTCGCGGCCGCCGGCGTGGGCCAGCGACGCGGTCAGGCACCACAGCGCCAGCGCGCCGCCTAAATATTTTTGGTATCGCTTCATGGTTTGATGTCGTGGGTATTTGGCACAGGGGTTTCCTTTGGGTTGTATGCGGACGGTTCTGGTGCGCACGGCGCACCCTACATGGTTGCGGCGTGCGGGGATCAATCCTCCACCGGCCGCGGCGCCAGCACTTCGCGCATGCCGTTGGATTGCAGAGGCCCGACCACGCCGGCGACTTCCATTTGTTCGATCATACGCGCCGCGCGGTTGTAGCCGATTTTCAAACGGCGCTGCACGCCGGAAATGGAGGCGCGCCGCGATTCGGTGACGAGATTCACCGCCTGATCGTAGAGCGGATCGTTTTCCATATCGCCGCCGCCGTCTTCACCGCTGTAACTGCCCGGCGTATTGCCGGTCTCGTCGCCACCGGTGAGGATTTCGTCGAGGAAATTCGGCTCGCCTTGCCGCTTCAAGTGGTCGACCACCTTGTGCACCTCGTGGTCGGCGACGAAGGCGCCGTGCACCCGCACAGGCACGCCGGTGCCGGGGGCGAGATACAGCATGTCACCATGGCCCAACAACTGTTCGGCGCCCTGTTGATCGAGGATGGTACGCGAATCGATGCGCGACGACACTTGAAAGCCGATACGGGTCGGGATGTTGGCCTTGATCAATCCGGTGATGACGTCCACCGACGGCCGTTGGGTGGCGAGCACCAAATGAATGCCCGAAGCGCGCGCCTTTTGCGCCAGGCGGGCGATGAGTTCCTCGACCTTTTTACCAACCACCATCATCATGTCGGCCAGCTCGTCGATGACCACCACGATAAACGGCAGGTGTTCCAGCAGCGGCGCTTCCTGCCCCTCCGGCACTTTGAGCAGGGGATTTTTCAAAGGTTGTTTGGCTTCGACGGCGTCGGCCAGTTTACGGTTGTAGCCGCCGATGTTGCGCACGCCCAGCGCCGCCATCAAACGGTAACGGCGGTCCATCTCCGCCACACACCAGCGCAAGGCGTTGGCGGCATCTTTCATGTCGGTGACCACCGGCGCCAGCAGATGAGGAATATTTTGATAGACTGACAGCTCCAGCATCTTGGGGTCGATGAGAATCATCCGCACGTCACGCGGCGAGGCTTTGTACAAGATGCTGAGGATCATGGCGTTGATACCCACCGATTTCCCCGAGCCGGTGGTGCCGGCCACCAGCAGATGGGGCATGCGGCCCAGATCCACCGCCACCGGCTGGCCGCCGATGTCCTTGCCCAGCACCAGGGTGATCGGCGAGGCGGCTTCGTCATACTCCTTGGACGAGAGCAGCTCGCTGAGCCGGACGATTTCGCGGTGTTCGTTGGGCACTTCCAGGCCGATCACCGATTTGCCGGGGATCACCTCCACCACCCGCACGCTGATGGCGGACAAGGCCCGCGCCAGGTCTTTGGCGAGATTGGTGATCTGACTCACTTTGACGCCCGCCGCCGGCTGCAATTCAAAACGGGTGATGACCGGGCCGGGGTGGACCGCCACGACCTGCACCTCGACGCCGAAATCCGCGAGCTTGAGTTCGAGCAGTCGCGACATCGCCTCCAGGGATTCCCGGGAGACACTGATGCTGGCCGGCGCCGGGGGATCGAGCAAGGCCACCGGCGGCAGCGAGCCGTCGGCGGATGGTTTGAAGAGTGGCATCTGCCGTTCTTTTTCGACCCGCACACTGGGCTCGACGGGTTTGATCACCGGCTCGATACGCACCGGCGGATGTTCGAGGATCTTCTTTTTCTTCTGTTCCAAGACGACGCTTTGTTCGCGTTCCTGCCGCGCGCGGCGGCCCGCCCGGTTGTCACGGAATTCCTGCCACTTGTCCTTCAGCCACGCGGCGCCGTTCAAGGTGTGACGGCCGGTGCCGTCCATCACCGCCACCCACGACAGGCCGGTGAACAAGGTGACGCCGGTGAGAAACAGGGCCAACAAAAACAGTGACGCGCCCACCGCGTTGAAAGGTTTGACCAGACCGTTGGACACCACGTCGCCCAACACGCCGCCGCCGTTGAGCGGCAGGGATAAGGGGTTCATCGCGTACAAAGTAGCAAGTCCCGCACCGGCGGCGATGGTCAGCGCGAAACCGATGCCGCGCAAAGCCGCCTCGCGGCCGTTGGAGCCCGCCTCGGCACGGCGGCCGCGATAAATCAGCCAGGCCGTGTAGGCCACCATCAGCGGCACCAGATAGGCGAGATAACCGAACAGGAAGAGGAACACGTCGGCGAACCAGGCTCCCGCCACCCCGCCGATATTGGCGATTTGCTTGCCGCTCCCGCTGCGCGACCATCCCGGGTCGCCGCTACTGTAACTGGCGAGGGAGATCAGCAGATAAATCGCGATGGCGCCCAGCACGAACAGACCGCCTTCGCGCAAGCCCCGGTTCATGTGATTGGCGATGGCCATCCCCCCTGCGTGCTTCTTCGATATCGTGGATGCCAAAAGCTTATCCTAACGTCTAAGTTCCATTGCCAACTATTTTTTCGGCAAGCTATTTTAAGAATCCGGCGAGCGGATTGGAAGCCCGTGGCAAAATCGCTGGTACGTCCGCTCTCTTTACCGGCCCCACCGGTTTGCGTAACATGGCCGCCCACTCGCTGGACTGGGTCGGCGGCTTGAAAGCCGCCTGCCCCGGACCCATCCTCAATAACAGGACACAGCATACCCCATGAGCACGCCGAAACATTGCCGTTTGTTGATTTTAGGCTCCGGACCGGCCGGTTACACCGCCGCAGTCTACGCCGCGCGCGCCAACCTCAATCCGGTGATCATCACCGGCATCCAGCAAGGCGGCCAGCTCATGACCACCACCGACGTGGACAACTGGCCCGGCGACGCCGAGGGCGTGCAAGGCCCGGAACTGATGAGCCGCATGCTGGCCCACGCCGAGCGCTTCGGCACCGAGATCGTCTTCGATCACATCAACAAAGTGGATTTGCGGCAGCGCCCCTTCCGCCTGAGCGGCGATTCAGGCGAATACACCTGCGACGCGCTGATCATCGCCACCGGCGCGACCGCCAAATACCTCGGCCTGCCCTCGGAAGAGGCCTTCCAAGGCCGCGGCGTGTCGGCCTGCGCCACCTGCGACGGCTTCTTTTACAAGAACCAATCCGTGGCGGTAATCGGCGGCGGCAACACCGCCGTGGAAGAGGCGCTGTATCTTTCCAACATCGCCGCCAAGGTCACTGTGGTGCACCGCCGCGATAACTTCAAATGCGAAAAGATACTCGCCACTAAATTGCGGGAGAAGGCCGAGCACGGCAATGTGGAGATCATTTGGAATCACACCCTCGACGAGGTACTGGGCGATAATAGCGGCGTGACCGGCATGCGCATTAAAGAGATGAACACCGGCGCCACCCGCGACATCGCCCTGCAAGGCATCTTCATCGCCATCGGTCACAGCCCCAATACCAGCCTCTTCGAAGGCCAGTTGGAGATGGTCAACGGCTACATCAAGGTGAAGACCGGTTTGGCCGGCAACGCCACCGCCACCAGCGTGCCCGGCGTGTTCGCCGCCGGCGACGTGGCGGATCACATCTACCGCCAGGCCATCACCTCGGCCGGCACCGGCTGCATGGCCGCGCTGGACGCGGAAAAATATTTGGACGGGTCGACCGGTTAAGCTGAGTGTGGACTATCGCCTGACGGCGATCCGCACTCCAGGTCGTCGCGACCATCAACACGGGTAGGCGGAGTTGATAGGCGTGCGGGTACGCGAACTCGGTTCTATAGACCAAAAGACCAAAAGCTTACCGCTGCGCTGGAGCCTCTCTCCCACGTTTTTAGTGCTCACTTGTCGGCGTGGCCTTGCCATCTGCTGTGGGGTGCGTTGGTTTCAATAATGGGTTGGGCCACATATCATCAGCCGCGTAGTGCTAGCGCCTTAAACCTCAACGAGTCATTTGTCCCCATGCCTAAATTCTGCCCATTCAAATTTCTGCTGGTCACACTACTCACGCTGGGGTTTGCGTCCTTGAGTCACGCCGAATGGTACAAGGACGAACAAGCCATCATGGGAACCTCCATCCGGGCCGAGGTATGGAGTACGGATGCCGAAAAGGCGCAAGCAGGCATCCGGGCGGTTATGCAAGAGATGCATCGCATCGACTATCTGATGAGCCCCTTCAAGGAAGACAGCGAGCTGTCGCGGATCAATCGCGAAGCGGCGGACCACCCGGTGAAGATCAGCCGCGAACTGTTCGATCTCATCGATCGCTCACTCCACTTCTCGCGCATCTCCGACGGCGTATTTGACATCACCTTCTCCAGCGTCGGCTATCTGTACGATTACCGCGCAGGCATCGCGCCCAGCGACACGGACATCGCAAAGACCTTGCCCGGCATCAACTACCGTCACCTCATTCTCAATCCGCGGGACTCGACGATAAAGTTCGAGCGCAAAGGGATGCGCATCGACCTCGGCGGCATCGCCAAGGGTTACGCCGTGGACAAGTGCATCGCAATCTTATCGGCCATGGGCTTCCATCAAGCCCTGGTCACCGCCGGCGGTGACAGCCGCCTCCTGGGCGACAGGGACGGACGTCCCTGGATGATAGGTATTCGCGATCCCCGCAAAAAGGCGGGGGAAGCTGCCGTGGTCATTCCCTTGAGTGACACCGCCATCTCCACTTCCGGGGACTATGAGCGTTTTTTCATACGCGATGGGGTTCGCTATCACCACATCCTCAATCCGAAAACCGGCAAATCGGCGCTGAACAGCAGAAGCGCCACCGTCATCGGACCGGACGCCACTACCACGGATGCTTTAACAAAACCGCTTTTTATCCTGGGCTGGGAAAAGGGCATGCAGCTCCTGGAATCGCTGCCCGGCATCGAGGCGGTGGTGATCGACAATACCGGCCAGATACACTATTCCTCTGGTTTGGAACCGCCGCGACCAGCCGTTCAGTAAAGCTGCGCAGAGGGATTAAATTGTTCCGCTGACGATAGGCTCGAAGGCGGTCAGGCTGTCCCTTAAACTGGCGTTGCCCAGACCATGATTGGGGAATAATGCGGTGAAAGAGTTTTGTTCGCCGTGCAAGGCCAGGTAATTGAGGACCAGCGTTTCCACCAGCAGGCCAACATTGTTGGCGGCGGGACTGGATGCGCTTTCCACCGAGCCGTCGGCGCGGAAAGAGCCGATCTGCTGGCGCAAGGCCTGAGGCCGCCCGCCGGGATTGTAGACCAGGAAAAAAGAGGCGGCGGTGGAAGAATTGTCTCCCGTCCACACACCCTTGCCGCGACCTTCGACTGCATTGTCGACCATGCCGTTGCTGGCCACCGAGCCATCGCTGAACACATAGATCATAAGCGGCTTGCCCACTCGCGCCGCGTACTCCAGACAGGCGCCCATGCAGCGCCCGGCGCGCAGATCGCGAACCTCACCGGTGGCGCGATTGCCGGTGTGATAGTCGAAGCCTCCCATGGTAATGGTGCCGGCGCCGGCGTAACCGTTGATCACCATCTTCATCACCGCGGCGGTCTTGCGGAACTCGGCGTCGCCGTCGTATTCGGCCTGGGTGAAGATGCCCGAAGGTCCGACTATCCGCGTATCCAAACTGGGGTTCAAGGCCGAAGGATCGCCATAGCGATCGACCAGATCGGCGCTCTTGACGTACTGACATTCCACATCATGTTTGATAGCGGCATCAGCGCCGAGCTGGGTGCTGACCTTCGCGAGTTTTTTATCGCTGATGCGCTTGATGGCCTCCATCACCGCGACGGCGTCGGACTGACTCAACAGCCCGACCAGTTTACCGGTATCCACCAAGCCGGTGACATCGCTGGGCCTGTCGACCTTGGTCGGTCGGGCCGAGACATCGATCATCGCCGCCGGCGCCATGGAATTTCCGCCGGAATCCGAGCTGACGGAACCGATCAAGGTCAGCAACTCGCCCTTGGCGCCGGCCTTATAAATACCGTACATGGGATTATGCGGGTTGTTACCGGTGTCATTGTCCGAGAGGGCCGGGATTACCGCGCCGTTGACGTTGGCGCGGTTGCCGACGGCGACTCGTTCCAGCATCCCGCGCACGAACGCACTGTCGGAATGGAACGCCAAGCCAAACTCCCTGTTTATGAAGGTGCCGGCAGCCTGCGGAATCATGTCGCCGGGCAGACCCAGCTTGCTGTAACCCGCCGAGCTGAGGAAATCCATTTGGCCGCCCTGTTTGCCGACCAATACATTGGAACCGGCGATGTTGGCACCGCCCGCCAGATCGAAACAGATGAAGGGAATTTTGCCCGCCCCCAGTGAATCGATGCCACAACCCGCCTTCAATCCAGCCACATCGCTGGATAGCGCGGCATGTGCGACACGCGGCTTGGAAAGCAAGAAGCTCAAGAGCGTAGGCGCGAGCACCACCCCCGCGCCGGCCGCCAAGCCTTGCGCCAAGAAGTCACGGCGAGAAACCGGGCGCGGGTGATCCGGGTGACGCAGCGGCGCATCCGGCGGGAGTGGAGTTGGTTTCTTCGCCATACACAGTCTCCTAAAATCAATTTTGGTCGTGGGCGAGGATAGAGACCTCGCCCACGATCTCATTTAATGCACACTACTGTAACAACATCGCACCGCTGCCTAAGGTCGCCGCGCACATCGCCTTGACGAGGGTACGCGTGCGCGTGGCATTGCAGCCGCTGGGACACGCCGTGGTGAGTTTGTCGAACAGGTTGTTGGGGTTGGTCGCCGCCGGGCCGATCAGTTCCGCCTTGAGCTCGGCCTGAGTGGGTGCGCTGCTCAGTGAGCTACCCACCGTCTTGACCATCAGTGCATCGATGATTTGATTCTTCTGAGCCGAATCTCCCGCGCCAAAAGCGGTGGCGACGTCACCGCTGAAATTGAACCCGCCAAAGAAATTACCGCGCAGGGCGGCATCCTCCACCAGCTGATCACAATAACCAATGGCCAGTTGCGCCACCGCCATCTGATGCGCGGAAAGGAAGCCATTGATGCTTTCCACCGTCGGTAATTGCTGCTTGATGGTGGTGTAGGTCGTCTTCACCGCCGGGTTGGTGGTGCTGACGCCCGTGATCACGGACATGGTTGCATTCACTTCGTCGAAGGTGCGCAGTCCGATATCCGCTGATGGCGGTAAGGCGGTCGGCGTTAACGGTGTGATGGGCGAGGCGTCGGTAACCACATTGCGGTGAGCGGCCAATTGTTCGAAGGTGAGAAAGAACTCATCGGCACCCGCTCCCTTTTCGCTGGCGATGACGGTGCCGAGCGTCGATAGCAGTTGGCCGCCGGCCTGATAGTTGGCGCCGCCTATCACCGTTGAGAGATTGCGGTAGGCCTGGCCGACATGGGCTTCTTTGCCGTTGATCCCTATACGCATACCCTGTAATGCGGCCGCCGCGGGTCGGGCAGTGGGGTCGATATTGATAAAGCTCGGGCGATTGAATAGATAACTGTAGTTATCGAACTGGCTGACCTCGAACAGAATATAGCTCTGCGGCACGCCGATCAGATCGCCGATGGCGAACAGCAGGTAGAATTTCTGCCCCACACCCGCCTCGAAGTTGCGCGTGATCTGTTCCTGGCTCAAGGCGCGGTGATGGATGGCCACCAGGCGCAGCTTGCCCTTCCAGACTTTTCCGCCGGACACTTCATTACCCAAGACGAAGGCAAAGCTGTCGTCCCAATCTTGTAGGCTCCCGCCGCCGGCGGGGTCCAGGTCAGCCGTGTATTTACCGTTGACATAGAGGCGACAGCCGTTGAGCGGATCGAAGGTCAAGACTACGTGTTGCTCCGAGGCCTGCAAGCGTTTGTCGTCGTCAAGCGTGACCAGTGCGGGCAGGCCGTTGCCACTGGTGGTGGTGCTGCGATTCATGAACAGGTAGCTGAATTTGTCCTGTCCCAAGGTAAAGTTACGCGCGCTGTTGCCGGCGGAGTAACTGACGATGCGCGCCGGGCCTTCCTGGGTGGTGTTGGCGGGCACCACCCAAGCCTCGATGGAATATTCGCCGGTCGCCGTGATCAGGTCATGGAGTTTCTTGCTGGCGGCGGTGGCGCCCTGCGCCTTGCCATTGTTGATTTCGATGCCCCAGCCGTTCACCCATGCCACGTCGCCGCTCAAACTCAGATTGAGCGCAGGTTCGACGCCGCTGGTGTCATAGGCGGTACTGCCCTGCCCGGTCTTGAATTCCCAGAGGGCGATGACGTTCGCTTCGTAACGGCTGCCGCCGCTGGCCGTGATGCCATCGGTGAGGGTCAATGCCTTGCTGAGCACCAGATTGGAGTCCAGCGTGGTGACCGGCACCCCCTTGGCGAGGGTGGTGATGGCGGCCTCGATGTCCGCGGCATTGCGCACGCAATCACTCCAACAGTTATGGAACTCATCACGCAGCCGCAATACCAGGCGTGAGTCGGCGGGGTTGTCCAGATTCAATTTGGGCTTGACGGCGGCATAGGCGATATTGACATCGCTGCTGGCGAAATAGGGCGATTGCGGCGTCGCCGCCGTTTGTGCATGGCAACGAGAGCAATAAGTGGTCAACAAAGGATAGACCGTAGTGGTGAACAGCGCCGGCGAGTCGGGCATATTCTTGCTGGCGCCGGGATATTTGAGCGGCGGGTCGGTGAATTGAATCTGGCGGGCACCGTTGCCCTCCACGCCACCCGCCCAGGCGGCGATGTACGCGGTGATGATGTCCGCGCAGGCGCTGTTACTCTCCAGCCAGCAATTGTGGCCGCCGCCGACCTTGGTCACCATGCGCGACTCCGACGGTGAGCGCAAGTCCACCATCTTGGCGGCCTCGGCATAGGCGATATTGACGTCGCCTTGATGGGCGAAGGTGGGCGCCTGTCCGCCCGTACCGTGACAAGCGCCGCAACGATTGTTCGCCACCAGGTTATCCCAGAGATTGAGTTTAAACGCCTGGACGTCGCTGGTGACCGGTGCCGGCCCGAGATAACTGACCGCCAGCGGCGCGCGCGTATCGGGTAGCGACTGCGTCTCGGCGCCGCTGCCGCACGCCACCAGGCCTATCGTCACCAAGCCCATCCACAGCAGGGTGACGAGTGCGCGCCAGCTGGGTGGCTTAGCGGGTTTGACGCCGTCGTGAGTCATGATTGTCATTGTCGTATTATTCACCGTCAGCTCGTCGGAAAGATCATCGAGCGGCCCAGACCGGACTCGCCCAGGGTGTTCAATTCCCCATGCAATAAGCGCCCGTCTCAGCGAAGACCCGCTTCATCCGGTAGTTGCTGCTTTTGAATGAGGCCACCAGGGCATCGACCTTGGTGAAATCGGCGCTATCGGTCGGTGGGCGCAGGCAGACTGCTTTGAATACCTTCTTGACCTGGCAACGCGCAAAGGCATCGCTGTGCGCCAGCTCCACACCCAGGGATTTGGCGCCCGAACCGCTGCCGCCCGACCCCGTTTCCCAACCGAGCACGGCATTGGAGCCGCTCCGCCAATAGTTATCCCAGCGGTCGTCTGTGGTGAGGTAACCGTATTTGAAATTGTCGGCATTGATACGGTACTTAGCTTGAACCCGGCTGCCGGTAGCGGGATCGACCGCGCCGACGCCGTTATAGGTCAATCTGCCGTTGATGCCGTCGGGATCGGCTGCACTGTCATAGCTGTAATTGTAATAAGCGTAGGCCTGAGCCATGGGGTCCATGCCCGCGTGACAGCCGATGCAATTATTCAGAAAGATGCGGCTGTCACCGCCCGGGCTACGGGATACATCCTGGCGGATGCGGTCGGGCGAGCGCGAAATATCCTTGAGTTGTTCCATATCTGTGCACAGGTGATTCATCAAGGTAAATCTGAGCATGGCGCGATTGGTCCCCGCGATGAAGAACGCCTTGGCGGCGGCGCGGGTCGTCATCACTCCCGCGGTGGCTTGAGCGGGCAGGCCGGTTACCGCGGATTGGCTGGTGCGTACCAGCTTGGTCTTGAGGTCGATGTCTTGATCTTCCAGCGCCTCATAGTGCGCATTGTTGCTCATTCCGTAGGCAGGTAACCCCAGACTAGCGGCGCCGACATAGAGAATATCCCCATAGAGCACTTCTCTGAAATCGACATCGTCGCGGATCATACCTATCACCGTGGCCGTGTAATCGTTGAGCGGCGCGAACACGCTCTGCTCCTCATTGGTCCACGGCGTCACGAAATTCTTTAAGGTGACTTTGTAAAAGGCGCCGTTGTCCATGGCCTGATAGGCCGCCGCAACGGGATCTCCCGCGGTGATGTCCGCCGCCATCTGGATCAACACGGTTTCCGTGGGCGGGACGCCGGCGAGACGGTCATGCAGGCGCTTGGCCTGCTCGCGGGATCCGGCGGTGGCCGTAACAGCGGTTGCCAGCAGACAAGCGGCCGCCATTGAGCGCATCACCCACGACCCGCGACGAAATGAAGGGGATGTCATTTTGCTGTGCATGATGTCTTATCCATCTCGATATTCTAATTCGGCTCTCTATAATATATTTATGGGTCTACGCGGATTAGTGTGGGTCATTTTTCGTGAATTTCGGTAGTGGCGGCAAGAAGGCAGCGATGATTTTCAACTTGAGATACTCCTCATCGCGGTAGCCGTAAGCCCGCCGCTG
>JAHFRV010000009.1 GCA_023266095.1 Gammaproteobacteria bacterium
CCTCAAACAGTGGCGCGGCATCGCTACGCGCTACGCGAAACGGCTATCGTCGTTTCTTGCGGCTGCGCAGATTCGTTGTCTTGTGCTCTGACTTTATGTCTCGTGACGACGCTGTCTAGAAAATATTCGGAGAATATGAGTTTCAAATTTCAAGAACGAGCGCATCTGAAGGTTCGCTTTAATCGATTTCAGAAATCACTGTTCGACACTGGCCATCAAATCAACCCAGGCCTACTGCATTCAGCATGCGCCACTCTGTGCAACGCAGTTCTCAAGAATGAGCCACCTGCGCCTTGCGCCGCCACTCGTTGATTTGTTCGCGCAGCAGTTCGATGGCTTGGCGGGTGAGCACGCTGCGGCGCGAGTCGCGCAGTTCGCCGCCCAGGTCGCCGGCCAGTTGGCGGGCGGTGGCGAGCAGGATGTCGAGGCTGGCCAGGTCGGTGCCGTCCATGGCGGGCACCATGAACAGACTCAAACCCACGGTGCTGATTTCGTCCATGCGCTGAGGATCGAAATTGCCGGGCTTGACCATATTGGCCACGCTGAACAGCGGCGACGCGTGCGGGTCTTGTTGGGCGTAATAGTGGTAGATGGACCAGGCGCCCCACTCCAGTCCGGCGCGCGCCATGGCCGCGGCGATGGCCGGGCCGGCGAAACGTTGTCCCTCGGCGGCGATGACATTCAAGGTCACGACGTGTTCGGCCACGTCGGCCAGCCGCGGCGGACTGCGCACGGGCGCGGGCGGCGGCACGGCGGGCGTTACTACGCGCGGCGCGGAGGCCGGTTGCGGTCGCGGCGGCGGCGTGGTGACGTGCACGCGCGGCGCGGGCGGCGGTGTTTCCATCACGGGCTCGTCGATAACCTTGGTGGTGACGGCGCCCCACTTGTCCAACTCGCGTTGCTCGGCCTCGGCGTTGTCGATGGCGAACAGGGGGTCGTACTCGGGCGGCTCAGCGCGGAACCCATCGCTGTGTGAAGGGACGCGCTGGTAAGGCTCGGACGGTAATTCGTTACGACGCCGCAAGCGCAGCCGCGACACCAACACCACGGCGATGATCACCAAACCGATCACGATCAAAACTAAGCTGACTTTTTCCATGATAGTTGTCCGCGGGGGCCTTAAGAGGCGGCCGCCATTTCCATGGCTTCATCCACATCCACCGACACCAGGCGCGATACGCCCGGCTCGTGCATGGTGACGCCGATCAATTGCTGGGCGATTTCCATGGTGCCCTTGTTATGGGTGATGTAGATGAACTGCACGCGCTCCGACATCTCCTGCACCATCTTCGAGAAGCGGCCGACGTTGGCGTCGTCGAGCGGCGCGTCCACCTCGTCGAGCATGCAGAACGGCGCGGGATTGAGTTCGAAGATCGAGAACACCAGTGCCACCGCGGTCATCGCCTTCTCGCCGCCCGACAGCAGATGAATGGTGCTATTGCGTTTGCCGGGCGGCCGCGCCATGACGGTTACGCCGGTTTCGAGAATATTGTCGCCGGTCAATTCCAAATAAGCGTGACCGCCGCCGAACAAGCGAGGGAACATCGCCTGCAAGCCGGCGTTGACCTTATCAAAGGTTTCTTGAAAACGTTCCTTGGTTTCTTTGTCGATCTTGTGGATGGCGTTTTCCAGCGTCGCCAGAGCCTCGCTGAGATCGGCGTGTTGGGCGTCGAGGTAGGTCTTGCGTTCCGATTGTTCGGCGAACTCGTCGATGGCGGCGAGGTTGATGGCGCCCAGCCGTTGAATCTGGCCGGCGATGCGCTCCACTTCGTCATGCCACACGGTTTCGTTGGCGTCCTGCGGCATTTCGGCCAGCAATTGCTGCAAGTTGTAATCACCCTCGGCCAGTTGTTCTTCCAAGGTCTGACGGCGCACGCGGATTTCTTGATGGGCCATGCGCAGGCTTTCGAGTTGGGCGCGCACCTCCTGCGATTTGCGTTCGGCCTGGGCGCGCTGCTCCGCCAATTCGCGTAACAGGTGATCGACCTCGGCCAAGCGCTGGCGCGCGGCGCTGAGCTGCTCGTCCACTTCCATGCGTTTTTGCAGCAGGGCTTCGAGTTCCAGGGCCATCTGTTCGATGGGTTCGCCGCCGGCCGCCAGCGCGGAGTTGAGTTCCTCGCGGCGCGCCGAGAGGTGATGCAACTGACCCTGCATTTTTTCCAAGCTATCGCGGGTCGATTTCAACTGGGTGCGGGCGGTCTCGACCCGCACCGCCACCGCGTGACGGGCCTCGCGGTCGACGCGGGCGCGCTGGCGGATTTCTTCCAAGGTGCGGCGTTTGTCATCACGTTGCAACACCAATTGTTCGCGTTGCGCGGCGTGGCCTTCAGTCGCCATCAAGGCTTCCTCGAGACGTTCGCGGGCGCCGGCCATTTCCTCTTCGTCGCCGGCGAGATCGCCGCGCAGAGTCTCGATCTCGCCGCGCAGGCGTTCGCCGCGCGCGCGCATTTGATTGAGCCGCTCCTGTCGCGCGCTGAACTGGGCCTGCACCTCGGCGCGCTGATTACTCGACTCGCGTACCTGGCTTTGAGTGAGTTCACGGGTTTGTTCGGTCTCGCGCAAAGCGGCCTGGCTCTGCTCGACTTGGGCCTGGATCCCGGCGATACGCGCCTGGTGCTGCGCAATCTGGCGCTGCAAGGCCTGTAAGGCCTGTTCGCGCACAAGCACACTGGATTGATCGTCGGGGTTGCGTACCACGCGTAGCCAGCCGTTGCCCAGCCACACGCCGTCACGGGTGATGACCGATTCGCGGCCGCTCAAACGCGGGCGCAACGTCAATGCCTCGTCCAGATTGGCGGCGAGATAAACACCGCCCAGCAGACCGTCCAAACACCAGGGCGCTTGCACTTTATCCAACAGGCAGGGGGCCTTCACGCCGCGTGCCGCCGCGGTGACTTCGGCGCGGGTATCGAATAAGGTCACTTCGCCTTGCGAGAGATCGGCCAGCGCGGCGCCGATGTCGGCCAGGCCGTCGACGCAGACCGCCTCCAAGCCGTAACCCAGCACCGTCTCCACTGCCCGCTCCCAGCCGGATTCGACGGTGATCTTCTGCGCCAGCCGCGCCGCGTCATTCAAGCCGCGCGCCGTGAGCCAGGCGTTGACCGCGCCGCCTTCACTCTTGCCGAGCGCCTCTTCCTGCAAGGCTTCGAGCGAGGCGTAACGGCCTTGGGCGCTTTGCAATTCGGTGCGGACGGTGTTGAGTTCGTTCGAGAGCTGCTGATGGCGCTGGCGTTCCGCCGTGATGCGTTCGACGTGCGACTCGATGCTCTCCTGCAACTGCTCCAGCACCGCGTCCAACTGTTGCTTGCGTTCGGCGATGCCGTTCAATTCCGCTTCCACGGCCTCGGGGGCTAGGGTGGTCAGCTCCTGTTCGAGGCGGGTCAGCCGGTCCTGCAATTGGCGGATGTGTTGTTCGAGATGATTGAGGCGGGCCCGCTCGACTTCCGCGGCCTGCAACTGCGCGGCGGCGCGGGCGTTGAATTCGTCCCAGACCTGCTGCCAGGTGTGCATGGCCTCTTCCGCCTCGTCCAAAGCCAGCGAGGAACGCTCTTCGAGGGCCTGGGTTTCCAGTAGGCCGTGTTCGTATTCCTGCACCGAGGTGGTGAGTTGTTCGATGAGGGCACCGTCCGCCTGCAAGTGGGCCTGCACTTCGCCCCAGGCCTTTTCCACCTCGCGCAGTTCGCGGTGCTGTTGTTCGCGGGTGTCCTTGGCGTGCTGGATGGCCTGTTCCAGACGGGCGATCTCGGCGCCGGTCTCGTAGGCCTTGCCCTGCACCTTGTTGAAGGCATCGCTTTCTTCGATGTGCTGCTCGCGCTGGCGCTCGATATTGGCCTCGACGTTGCGCAGCACCGCCACCTCGGCTTCGAGCTGGGTCTCGAGGCTGAGTATCTGCCGCTCGCGCTGGGCCGCGTCATTGTTGAGGGTAGACCAGCGCAGGGCCTGCAACTGGCCCTTCAATATCCGCTCTTGTTGCTTAAGTTCCTTGTAACGTTCGGCGATCTTGGCCTGGCGGCCCAGGGTTTGAATGCGTTTCTCAAGTTCGTCGCGTAGGTCGTTAATGCGGTTGAGGTTATCATGGGTGTGGCGCATGCGGGTCTCGGTCTCGCGGCGCCGCTCTTTGTATTTGGAAATGCCCGCGGCCTCTTCGAGGAAGATACGCAGTTCGTCGGGCTTGGCCTCGATCAGCCGGGAAATGGTGCCCTGCTCGATAATGGCGTAGCTGCGCGGGCCGAGGCCCGTGCCGAGAAAAATATCCGTGATGTCCTTGCGCCGGCAGCGGGTGCCGTTAAGGAAATAAATCGACTGACCGTCGCGGGAGACCTGGCGCTTGACGGCGATTTCCGCGTAGGACGCGTATTGGCCGCCGAGGCCGCCGTCGCTGTTGTCGAACACCAGCTCGACGAAGGCGTGGCCCACCGGTTTGCGGCCGGTGGAGCCGTTGAAAATGACGTCGGCCATGGAGTCGCCGCGCAGGTTTTTGGCCGAGCTTTCGCCCATCACCCAGCGCACGGCGTCGATCACATTCGACTTGCCGCAACCGTTGGGCCCGACGATGCCCACCAGGTTGCTGGGCAGGGGCACGGTGGTGGGATCGACAAAGGATTTAAATCCGGACAATTTAATTTTTTTCAGCCGCATAGCGTCTCTACGTAATGTCAAAATTCAGAAATGGGTCTTCATGGCCGGGCGCGGATACGGTATCTTATCCGCCCCTTTGATCGAGTGAAAACCATGCCATCCCAAGCAAGCAAGGAACTGGAAACGTTCGCCAACCCCAACCCCGGACGGGACTATACTATACGCATCCGGGTGCCCGAGTTCACCTGTTTATGCCCCAAGACCGGCCAGCCGGATTTCGCCACGTTGTACCTCGATTACGTGCCCGACCGGCAGTGCGTCGAGCTGAAATCCCTCAAGCTTTACGTGTGGTCGTTCCGCAACGAAGGCGCCTTCCACGAGGCGGTCACCAACCGGATCCTCGATGACCTGGTGCGGGCCACCGCGCCGCGTTTCATGCGCCTCACCGCCGAATTCGGCGTGCGTGGCGGCATTTACACCAACATCATCGCCGAGCACCGCGACCCGACCTGGGCCCCGCCGGTGCCTGTCCAGCTGCCTTGAGGAAAGTCGAACCTTCCGGTGATACTGCAAACGGCGACTGAATTCGGCACGGCGCAACTCGCTCGGGCGCAATCCTTAAACCCTAGTGAGGGGTTAGCCGGCACGCGACGCGCACGGCTGCGAGACAATGGATAAATGAGTGTCTTGCGATGGCCGGGGCATCGCGCTTACAGGCGGCGAATCTCTCAAGGATAAACCGACCTGTATTTGCATACGTAGAGCACACGACACATCAGCAATGTGTAAAATCCTCCGGCGGTATGATAAACATATCGGGCCCTGCCCCTTCGCTGTATGTTTGATTAACAACTCCCGAGGAAAATCCATGAAAAAAAATCACAGTGTCATCGTCCTCTGCGCATACTTGGCATTCGCCAACTCCGGCTACGCGGCCTCGGTCGCCCCCGAAGCCGCCAAAGCCTACATCATTTCTCCCACCAACGGCGCAACGGT
Source organism: Gammaproteobacteria bacterium (assembly GCA_023266095.1). GTDB lineage: Bacteria > Pseudomonadota > Gammaproteobacteria > DRLM01 > DRLM01 > CAKKSB01. Next base: position 5,575 of record JAHFRV010000009.1, read on the forward strand.
CACCAGCCCCGTGACCGTGTTGTTTGGTTTGAGCAATATGGGCGTGGCACCGGCCGGCGTGGAGCAGGCCAATACCGGCCACCATCATTTATTGATCGACGTGGATGAACTGCCGCCACTGGATCAAGCTTTGCCTAAAGACAACCAACACCGTCATTTCGGCGGCGGCCAGACCGAGACTCGCCTCGAACTCTCGCCGGGCACACACACCCTGCAACTGATCTTGGGCGACCATCAGCATCTGCCGCACACGCCGCCGGTCCTCTCGGAAAAAATCACCATCACCGTCGCACCGGGTGAGAAAAAATAATCCCATCCCGCCATATCGAGCGACGCGCCTCGCACCTGGACGCGCGTCACGAATGATGGAGCGATCCACACGTCCATGAGACATCGGTGAACCGGCACAGCCACGGCAGGGGTCTTTATCTCGCTATCGATCAAGGCGGTCACGCCAGCCGTGCCATCCTGTTCGATCAAAGCGGCAAGAACGTGGCTCACGCCGTCGTACCGGTAGCCACGCATCATCCCGCGCCACGACGCGTGGAACATGACGCCGAAGAAATGGCGGCCTCGGTGCGGGAAGTTATCGCCGCGGCGGTCGGGCAAGTTGATGACAGCATTCCCATCATCGCGGCGGGATTGGCCACCCAGCGTTCCAGCGTCGTGTGTTGGGACAGACGTGACGGCCGCGCCCTGTCGCCTGTCCTCAGCTGGCAAGACCGCCGCATGGCCGATTGGCTGACCGGCTTTTCCCACGCCGAGTCCGTGATTCAACAACGCACAGGTTTGATTCTTTCCCCCCACTATGGGGCCAGCAAACTGCGATGGTGTCTGGATCAGCTGCCCGCGGTGCAGACGGCGTTGAGGGAAGAGCGATTGGCCGCCGGCCCCTTGGCCAGTTTTCTGGTGGCGCGTTTGACGGTAGAAGGCCACATCCTTGCCGATCCCGCCAACGCCTCGCGTACCTTGTTATTCAATCTGGCGACCGCGGACTGGGATCCCGAACTACTGGGTTTATTCGGCATCCCCGCCGCCGCCTTACCCACCTGCGTAGCCAGCCGGCACCCGTTCGGCCACCTCGTGGTAGGCCAGCACCGTATCCCACTCATCATCGTGACCGGCGATCAATCCGCGGCCCTCTTCGGTTTTGGTCCTCTAGCGTCCGACACCGTGCTTATCAACCTCGGCACCGGCGCCTTCATCCAACGGCCCATCGCGATTCGCCCCGCGCCTTCGCGCCTACTCAACAGTCTCGTTTACGCCGACGCGGATACGCGCACCTATGTTTTAGAGGGCACGGTCAACGGCGCCGGCAGCGCCCTGACTTGGGCCGCTGATCAACTGCACATCAGCGATGCTGAAATCACCGCCGGCTTACCCGCTTGGTTGGCGCAAGCGTCATCACCACCGCTGTTCATCAACGCTGTCGCCGGCCTGGGCAGCCCCTATTGGCGGCCGGAACTCGTTTCTTATTTTGTAGGCGAAGGCGGCAGCGCGGCCAAGCTGGTAGCGGTGATCGAGAGCATAGTATTTTTGCTACAGGTCAACTTGCAACTGATGGCCGAGATCACCACAAAACCGGCCGCAACCCTCATCGTGAGCGGCGGCCTTGCCCGGCTGGACGGCCTCTGCCAGCGTCTCGCCGATCTCAACGGCATCACGGTCATGCGTCCGGAACACGTCGAAGCCACCGCACGGGGTTTGGCCCTGCTGATGGCCGGCCCATCTTCGTTATTCAATGCACCCAGTAAAGCAAAGTCTTTCATGCCGGTGGCGAATAAAGCGCTACAACTACGGTATCAATACTGGCGAAAAGAATTAGAGCGGGCATAGCCGTGTGGTGGCTAGCCAACGTTTCATTCGATGAAGTGAGATCAGCGTGACCTTCCAACCAACTATTTTTATCCTCCTCCTCTCGCGACAGTTGCACCCCTTCTAAAGCGAATGCCGCTGTACGAATTAATACATTGCCAACCCGGCTATATAAGGTTACATTTTTTGGCGAGTATCACAGAAGAAAGGACTCGGCATGGAGATACCACAGCTTGTCGCCCACCGCGGTTATCCGCGCCGCTACCCGGAGAACACGCTGGAGAGCATCAGCGCGGCCATCGCCGCGGGCGCCTGCTATGTTGAATTCGACGTGCAGATGACCGCCGACGGCGTACCGGTACTGCTCCACGACGAAAGCCTGATGCGCACCACCGGCACCCGCGGCCGCATCGTCAACACCAAACTGGAAAAACTGGCGGAGCTCTCCGCCAATGAACCGAAACGCTTCGGCACCCGCTACCGCGGCCTCACCATCCCCACCTTGGCGGCGGCGGTGGAGCTGTTCCGCCAGCATCCCCGCGTCACACCCTTCGTGGAAATCAAGGAAGAAAGCCTGGAAGCCCATGGCCGCGAGAAAGTCGTCAAAACCATCCTCGCTATTCTTGCACCGCTCAAATCGCGCTTCGTAATCATCTCCTATGACACTCTGTCACTGCGCACCGCCCGCGCCATGGGTGCCAAACGCATCGGCTGGGTGCTGCGGGCTTGGAATGAAGAATCGCGTGCCAAGGCCACCGAGCTGGTGCCGGATTACCTCATCTGCAATTACACCAAACTCCCCAAGAATGAGGCCGAGCCTTTATGGTTCGGTCCTTGGAAATGGATGTTCTACGAAGTCACCCATGTCCGCCTGGCCTTGCAATTGGCGCAACGGGGCGCAGCCTTGATCGAAACCATGGCCATCGGTGAAATGCTCAAAAACCCGCAACTCCGCAGCGGCGCATGTCTTGACTGAGCGTTACGATCTGGCGGTCATCGGCGGCGGGATTCACGGCGCAGGGGTTGCACAGGCCGCCGCCGCTCATGGTTATTCGGTGTTGGTACTCGAACAAACCGCGTTGGCGGCGGGCACTTCCAGCCGTTCCAGCAAATTGATACATGGCGGCCTGCGTTATCTGGAGAGCGGCCATTTCAAGCTAGTCCGCGAATGCCTGCAAGAGCGAGCGCTGTTGCTGACGCTGGCCCCCGACCTGGTACGGATGCGGTCGTTTTATTTACCCCTGTACCGTCACACCCGCCGCAGTCCCTGGCAAATCCGTATTGGCTTAAGCCTCTACACGCTCCTCGCCGGCTTGGCTAAGGACACGTTATTCCGCTCCGTGCCGCGACGGGAATGGGAGGGTCTCGATGGTTTGAATACCGATGACTTGCGCGCCGTGTATTGTTACCCCGATGCCCAAACTGATGACGCCGCCCTCACCCACGCGGTGATGCGGTCGGCGTTGAGTTTAGGCGCGCGGCTCGAGGCCCCCGCCCGCATCCAACAGGCCGAATGCGGCGACGATGGCGTCACGCTGCATTATCACGACAGCCAGCCGCGGCAATGCCAGGTCCGGGTGCTGGTGAATGCCGCGGGTCCTTGGGCCAATGATGTACTGAGGCGAGTGCGTCCCTCGCCGCCTCATTGCACTGTGGATCTGGTACAAGGCACCCATATCCTGGTGCCCGGCCAGCTCCGGCGCGGCATTTATTACCTGGAAGCACCGCGCGACCGCCGCGCGGTGTTCGTGATGCCTTGGCGCGATGCCACGTTAGTCGGCACCACTGAGACCGTGTATCGCGGCGACCCCGCGCAAGTGCGACCCCTGCCCGCCGAGATCGATTATCTCTGGGAGACTCTGGCCCATTACTTCCCGCAGCACCGGCAAGATGAACGACAGCTGCTGGACAGCTTCGCCGGACTGCGGGTGTTGCCCGCCCGTCCCGGCGCGCCCTTCAGCCGTTCACGGGAAACCATCTTGCTGCCCGACCGGGAACACCGGCCGCGGGTACTGACGATTTACGGCGGCAAACTCACCGCCTATCGCGCCACCGCCGCCGCGGTGATGACGCGATTGCTACCCTCACTACCGGACAGAACACCGATCGCCGACACCCGCAGCTTGCCCCTGCACCCTGCCTAATCGCCGTCCGCGCCCGGTTGGTTTAGCGGGCTCAAGCCGCTACTCAGGCATCACAGAGTAGACGAAACGCCTTACTTTGCGACTTCTGAGTAAACACGGTGATTTACCTGCCCCACCCTGTCCCGCTCGCTGCACAGGGAGCGGAAACGTAGCGGAAAGTGTAGCCCTATTTACTGACTTATGAGTAACATGGGCGGCTTCAGTCCCTACCAGAGAATGCCATGAAAAGCCTGTGGAACGATCACGACGCCGCGCAATTCACCGATGAACTGGGCCTGCGCGTCTACACCTCCCGCCTGCTGGGTCGCGACCCCTCGCTGGTGCTGCACGGCGGCGGCAACACTTCGGTGAAAATCACGCGGAAAAATATTCTGGGTGAGGAAGAAGAAATACTTTACGTCAAAGGCAGCGGCTGGGATCTCGAGACCATCGATCGCGCCGGCTTCGCGCCCGTGCGCATGAAGCATCTGCTGGCGCTCGCGCAACTCGAACGGCTGTCCGATCCCGAAATGGTCAACGAATTGCGCACCAACACCATCGACGCCGCCGCGCCCACGCCTTCGGTGGAAGCGATACTGCACGCCGTGCTGCCGCACAAATACGTGGACCATACCCATTCCGATACCCTGGTTACTGTCACCAACACCGAACGCGGCCTGGAACGCATCAAAGAGATTTACGGCGATAGTGTGGTCATCATCCCTTACGTTATGCCCGGCTTCGACCTCGCGCGTGACTGCGCGCTGCGTTTCGCCCGCGATACCGGCGCCAATACCATCGGCATGGTACTGCTCAATCACGGTATCTTCTCCTTCGGCGCCACGGCGCGCGAGTCGTACGAACGCATGATCGCGCTGGTCGATCGCGCTGAACGTTACCTCCAAAATCAAAATGCCTGGACGTTTTCATTGCCGCCCGCAAAACCGGCGCCGCAATCATTACACCGCGAGCTCGCGGCCCTGCGCGCGCAACTCTCCAAACAGGCCGGTACACCACTGATCGTGAGCTGGCAGGACGATGAAAAAAGCCGGGCCTTCGCCGCCCATCCCGAGGTCGCACGCCTCGCCCAGCAGGGACCGGCGACGCCCGATCACGTCATCCGCACCAAACGCCTGCCGCTGATCGGCCGCGACATCGACGGCTACGTGAGCGCCTATCGCGATTATTTCAACACGCATGCACCGGCGGCGCGCGAACCCAAGACCCTACTCGATCCCACGCCACGGGTGATCCTCGACCAGGAATGGGGCATGGCCGCCGTCGGCCACACCGCCAGGGACGCCGCCATCGTCCGTGACATCTACGACCACACCATCGACGTGATCCTGCGCGCCGAGGCGCTCGGCGGTTACCGCGCCCTCTCCGCCCGCGATTTGTTCGACATGGAATACTGGGATCTCGAACAAGCCAAACTGCGCAAGGGCGGCAAGCCGCCCATGTTCACCGGCGAAGTCGCGCTGGTCACCGGCGCGGCTTCGGGCATCGGCAAAGCCTGCGTCGAATCGTTGCTCGCGCGCGGCGCGGCGGTAGTGGGCATCGACATCGATCCCGCCATCACGGGCTTACACAACAAACCGACGTTTCGCGGCCTGATAGGCGACGTCACCGACGACACGCAACTCGCCGCCGCACTGGAAACGACGGTACACGCTTACGGCGGACTCGACATGCTGATCCTCAATGCCGGGGTGTTCCCGCCCGGCCGCCGTATCGAGGCGCTCACCCTAGAGGAATGGCAGCGGGTGCTACGCATCAATCTCGACGCCAATCTGGTGCTGCTGCGCGAAGCCCATCCTTTATTGAAACAGGCGCCGCGCGGCGGCCGGGTGGTGGTGATCGGTTCGAAGAACGTGCCGGCACCGGGGCCGGGCGCGGCGGCCTATTCGGCTTCCAAGGCCGCGCTCAATCAACTCGCGCGGGTCGCGGCCCTGGAATGGGGCGGCGACGGCATCCGCATCAACAGCCTGCACCCCAACGCGGTATTCGATACTGGCCTGTGGACCGACGAGGTATTGCGCGCGCGCGCCGCCCATTACGGGATGAGCGTCGAACACTACAAAACCAACAACGTGCTGAAAGTAGAAGTGCGCAGCCGCGACGTCGCCGAACTCGCGGCAGAAATGTGCGGCTCGCTGTTTGCCAAGACCACCGGCGCGCAGCTACCGGTAGACGGCGGTAATGACAGGGTGATTTGACCTGGCTTGACGTTGCCGAACGCTCAAAAAAATGGGGTACCCATGAAGGTACCCCTTAATCAGGGAGAGGGACTAACGTGGCTCAACCAGACGGGGGTCGGGGTTAAACCACGTACATTATTTAGCACAGGACATGCCACACTTTACTGTCTTTTAGAAAACAATAAGTTAAATTTTCATGTTGCGCATGCTACGTCGGAAAATGGCCGCCATCGCTCAAGAGTGACAAAACACCGCCACTAAATGGGGCACACTGGGAACACCCTGCGGAAAAAGTTACAAATCCAACCCTAATTGCCGATCGGAACCGTGATCGTAAATCAGACCATCGCCCACTCGACGCACAACCGCACTGATGTGATGGGGAACGCTGGTATTCACGTCCAGCACATGGGTGACGTGAACAGCCTGATGGGCAAGATAATCAGCGAGCAGCGAACGATGGCAGTTTTGCGGCCATTTTTCCGCGCACATCATCGCGGTGGGCATCCGACCTGCGCGCTCCAGCAAGTCCTCCACCCCGGCGCGAAACGAGTTCGAGGTCATATGGTCGGCATAAGCGCGCATGCCCTGCGAGTGCAGCGCCACATGCGGTGAAATCACCTCCGCGTCGCTTTTACGCATGCCACCCAGGCTCGGACCGAGCCAAAGGTAATCAATGCCCATGCCCCCTAGTAAAGGGACTAGGGCGGTGCGGGAAAAGTGGGGATAGCGGCGGGACACGGGCTGGGCGCGCACATCGACCAAGCAACGGATGCCGAAGGTATCGAGCATCGCCAAAAATTCCGCGGCGGTGCGGTCGCTGTGCCCTACCGAGTAGAGTTGCATGGTAGCGTCGCCGATCATCGAGCGTTTCGTCTCGCCTAGACAGATGGCCATCCTAGTTGCATCTCAACACAGGAGGATGCCGAAAGCAATTTCATTGGGGATACGACGACTCTCGGCGCCATTGTTGGCCATAACCCCGACGGCTTCGTTCAGCCATCCACATCGTCACCGAGTCGGCGGGCAAGGACTCGCTGAACAGAAATCCCTGTGCCCATCGCAACCATGCGCGTACAACACCGTCAGGCTTGGCCGTCTCCACCGAGATCGAGGGTCGTGTTTTTAGGAAAGCGATCCGGCGCTGTGTCCGCCCAGTGTATCGATATAGTCGCGCAGCAGGCGGCTGCGATGTGTCTTCCAACCATCCCAAATCACCAGCAGGGCTGTTTGAGCTGCGCCTGCAGCGCTTTGGGGAATTCGATGACTTCTTTCTTCTTAATGCTAGCCTCGTGCAGCCTGAACAAACAGTAGCTGCGGGTGCGCCCGGCAATCACCGAAGCAAGGGTAAGGCACTTTGCCGGCCGACGCGCTGCCGGCACTTTCCCAGCCGGTCAGGAGGTTCTATACTCTCGCCCTGCCCGACGCGCGACACGGCAACGGGCGATAATTCGATAAATTAATCCACCTTCATCACTTAAGTCAGTGAGCCATGGCCCAATATATCTACAGCATGAACCGGGTAGGCAAAGTCGTACCGCCTAAACGCGAAATCCTCAAGGATATCTCCCTCTCGTTTTTTCCCGGCGCCAAAATCGGTGTAATCGGTCTCAATGGATCGGGTAAATCCACGCTGCTGCGCATCATGGCCGGCGTGGACCAGGAATATCTCGGTGAAGCACGGCCGCAGCCGGGCATCCGCATCGGCTACTTGCCGCAGGAACCCCAGCTCGATAACAGCAAAAACGTGCGCGGCAACGTGGAAGAGGCGATCGCCGACACCAAACGCCTGCTCGACCGCTACAATGAAATCAGCAATGCCTTCGCCGATCCCGACGCGGATTTCGACAAACTGCTCGCCGAGCAGGCCGACTTGCAGGACAAGATCGAGACCACCGGTGCCTGGGACTTGGAACGCAAACTGGACGTGGCCGCCGAGGCCTTGCGCATGCCGCCGTGGGACGCCGACGTGACCAAACTCTCGGGCGGTGAAAAACGGCGGGTGGCCTTGTGCACACTGCTGTTGTCCGCGCCGGACATGCTGCTGCTCGACGAACCCACCAACCACCTCGACGCCGAATCGGTGGCCTGGCTCGAACGTTTCCTCGAAGAATACAGCGGCACGGTGATTCTGATTACCCACGACCGTTATTTCCTCGACAACGTCTGCGGCTGGATCCTCGAACTGGATCGCGGCCACGGCATTCCCTGGCAAGGCAATTACTCTTCCTGGCTGGAACAAAAAGACGCGCGGCTCGCCGTGGAAGAAAAGCAGGAGTCGGCCCGGCAGCGGGCCATGAAGGCCGAATTGGAATGGGTGCGTTCCAATCCCAAAGGTCGTCACGCCAAGAGCAAGGCGCGTATCGCCCGGTTCGAGGATCTGACCTCGCAAGAAAACCAGGCGCGCAACGAAACCAAAGAGCTTTATATCCCACCGGGACCGCGCCTCGGCGACCTGGTGATCGAGGCCAACGGACTGCGCAAAAGTTTCGGCGGGCAGTTATTGTTCGAGAATCTCAGTTTTAATCTGCCGCGGGGCGGCATCGTCGGCGTCATCGGACCCAACGGCGCCGGCAAGACCACCCTATTCCGTCTGCTCACCGGCCAGGACCAGCCCGACGCGGGACAACTGCGGGTGGGCGAAACCGTGCAACTGGCCTACGTCGATCAATCCCGCGACGATCTGATCGGTTCTAAAAGCGTGTGGGAGATCATCTCCGACGGACAGGACATCATCACCGTCGGCAAATTCCAGATGCCTTCGCGGGCCTATGTCGGCCGCTTCAATTTCAAGGGCACCGATCAGCAAAAACTGGTGCGCGAACTGTCCGGCGGCGAACGCAATCGCGTCCATCTCGCCAAACTGCTCAAGAGCGGCGGCAATCTCTTGCTGCTCGACGAGCCCACCAACGACCTCGACGTGGAAACCCTGCGCGCCCTCGAAGAGGCGTTGCTGGACTTCCCCGGTTGCGCGGTGGTCATCTCGCATGACCGCTGGTTCCTCGACCGCATCGCCACCCACATCCTCGCCTTCGAGGGCGACAGCAAAGTCGTGTGGTTCGAAGGCAACTACGCCGATTACGAGGCCGACCGGCATCGCCGCCTCGGCACCGACGCCGACCAACCCCACCGGCTCAAATACCGGCGTCTCGACGCCTGATAACAGAGCATGTTCACTCAAACGGCGCCTTCGGCGGAGGCGCCGTCGTTGAGTCGATACCGGCAGCGTTTCATCGTCTATCTCAACATCACCGCCGCGTCCGAGTATCGAGGCGATGCAGGCATTATCAAGCGCGGAGATTCACTTCGCGGACAGCGTCGATACACTTGACTCCGCCATTTTTCCCCAGCGCCCGGTAAACGGCACAAAGACCACGGGAAGGATGTCGCGGCTGGCGACGGTTCCGTCCGCCGCTTTGGTAATCAGTTTAAGTGATTGGTTGGCGTGAGGCGGTCCCACCGGTATCACCAGCTGGCCGCCCGGCCGGAGCTGTGTCAGCAGCGGTTCCGGCACATGGCCGGCGGCGGCGGTGACGATGATGCCGTCGTAAGGAGCATGTTCCGCCCAGCCGTCGTAACCGTCGGCGGCGCGCACCGTCACATTGAGATACCCCAGCTCGCGCAGGCGCCGCGCGGCGCTCTCGGCCAGTTCGGGAATGATCTCCAGCGAATACACCTGTTTCACCAAACGCGACAACACAGCCGCCTGGTAACCCGAACCGGTGCCGATCTCGAGGACGCTGGCACCCGGCCGGGGTTCCAGCAGGTCGGTCATTAGCGCGACAATATAAGGTTGCGATACGGTTTGTCCGTAACCGATGTCCAGCGGACCATTGTGATAGGCCGCGATGAGATACTCCTCCGGGACAAAGCGATGGCGCGGCACCGAGCCGATGGCCGCCATCACCCGCGGATCGAGCCGCTGCTTGCCGGTCCACGCCCGCGTCGCGGCCACCTCGTCCTCGATGTCGCACAGCATCCGCCTTTTGCCATCCATAATCTTCCTCCCCTCCTCAACGGTGGTAGCGGCGCTCGCCGTGAGGGCCGGCCTTTGTATGATTATCATAACCCTACTTTCGAACGGCAGGTTTCCCTACCCGGTTTATCTCATGCCGATTCTGCGATTCATGAGCTGATCCACGGGCAGTTGCACGGTGCTGTAGACGTAACGGGCGGCGTGGAATTCGCACACCACGACAATGCCCTGGCAGAGCCAATCAATGGCTTGTATAAGACTGAATTGTTCCACCGGCGGGCTCCCTGGAAAATGCGGGAGGCCCGCATGCCACTTAACCCGCTCGTTTTTCAAGAGCCTGGTTTATGGAAGTCTCAATAACCAGATTACAGTCAAGGTCGTCAGATTTTAGTGGCTCAGCACCGTATTAACAGACACAAACGCACAAATCATTTACACCTAGCTAAAATTGGTCGACTGCACAGTTATTCAACTCGCCCCTCATTCCCATATAAGAAGCAATGTACCGTCTGTGTCTCACCGAGCTGCGTAGATTCGGGATATCGCTCCCGACACGGCGCCATCGCATGCGGACACCGCGGATGAAAATGACACCCTTGCGGCGGATTCACCGGCGAAGGCAGATCACCCTGCAAACGGATGACCTCGCGTTGCGCATCTTCATCAATCGTCGGCACCGCCGACAACAGCGCCTGGGTATACGGATGTTTGGGCGTCTTGAGCACTTCTTCCATGGTGCCCTGCTCGACGATGCGGCCGAGGTACATCACCGCCACGCGGTGGGCGAGGTATTCGACTACCGACATATTGTGGGTGATGAAGAGATAGGCAAGGCCCAGTTCGTCTTGAAGACCTTTCAGCAGATTCAACACTTGCGCCTGTACCGACACGTCGAGCGCGCTGGTGGGTTCGTCGCAGACGATGAGCTTGGGATTGACCGCCAGCGCGCGCGCGATGCAGATGCGCTGACGTTGGCCGCCGGAGAATTCATGCGGATAACGCTGTTTGGCCTCGGCGGGCAGACCCACTTGCGCAAGCAGCTCATCGACGCGCCGGCGGCGTGCGGCGGCGTCGCCGCCGATGTGTTGCGCCAGCATGCCTTCGGCGATAATGTCGCCGACCCGCATGCGCGGATTCATCGAAGAGTAAGCGTCCTGGAAAATGATTTGCAGTTCGCGGCGGTGCGGTCGCAGTTGGTGCGTGGACAGCGCGGTGAGTTCCAGGCCGTGGTAACGCACGCTGCCGCCGCTGGGGCGGATCAATTGCAGAATGGCTTTGCCGGCGGTGGTCTTACCGCAGCCCGATTCACCCACCAGCGCCACGGTGCGGCCACGCTGTAATTCCAGCGAGATGCCGTCCACCGCGCGCGCATGACCGGTCAGCCGTTTGAGCAGGCCGTGGTGGATGGGAAAATGTACCTTCAAATCGTCCACCTGCAGCAAGGTCTGGTTCGATTCCGCCGCCGGTGGCGCTTGCACGGCTCCTTCCGCGATTTTCAACGGCGCCGTCGCCGGCTTCGCCACCTCCGGATCATGTAGGTGACAACGCGCCCAGTGTCCCGCTGTTACTTCCAGCCAACGTGGCGCCAGTACATGACAAGTCGGCCACGCATATTGGCAGCGATCGGCGAAACGGCAGGCATGGAATTCCTGCGCGAGCGACGGCACGCTGCCTTCGATCACCGCGAGTTTATGGCCGCGTTTGCCGAGGCCGGGCATGGAGGCGAACAGCTTTTGCGAATAAGGATGCAGCGGTCGTGCAAAAAAATCCGCACGCGTCGCCTGCTCGACGATGTGACCCGCGTACATCACTGCCACTTGATCGGCCATGCCCGCCACCACACCGAGATCGTGGGTGATGAGCAGGATGGCCATGCCCAGGTCTTTTTGCAGTTGTTGCAGCAGTTCGAGGATCTGCGCCTGGATGGTGACGTCGAGCGCGGTGGTGGGTTCATCGGCGATCAGCAACTCCGGTCCGCCGGCCAGGGCGATGGCGATCATCACCCGTTGTTTCATGCCGCCCGAGAGTTGATGCGGATATTCGCCGTAGCGCCGTTCGCGGTCGGGGATGCCGACCGCATCGAGCAGCTCCAGCACCCGCAGGCGCGCCGCGGCGCCGTTCAATTTTTTATGGTGGCGCAAGACTTCGCCGATCTGCTCGCCCACGGTGAACACCGGATTGAGCGAAGTCATCGGTTCTTGGAAAATCATCGCCAGGTGATTGCCGCGCACCTCGCGCATGTCGTCTTCCGACAGGGCTAGCAGATCGCGGCCGTTAAGCCACACTTCACCGCCGAGTTTGCCCGCCGCTTGGGGCGGCAGCAAACGTATCAGCGACAAAGCAGTCATGGATTTGCCGCAGCCGGATTCGCCGAGCAAGGCGAAGGTTTCGCCGCGCCTCACCTCGAAACTCACGCCGTCCACCGGACGCAAGATGCCGCGCGGTGTCACGAGACGGGTGGTGAGTTGTTTGACGGATAGTAGGGGTGGCTGCATCGTTATGTCGCTAGTAGTTTATGCCCTGCCGGTGCGAGTAAGAGTTAATGAAAATTCGTTGCTTTAATCACCCTCGCCCCTGATCCTCTCCCATTGAGAAGGGGGATGGGAGGCAATGCCGGGGTGATGAATAAATCGTAGTGTGGACCGTGGGCCCGACCGAGCGTAGTTACCCGCGCACAGCCCACGTTACTTCTGTTGCCATATAACACATTCACTTAAAACTTCACCCGCGGTACGGCGGCGAGTAGCTTCTGGGTATAGGCATGTTGCGGGCGGCAGCTGACTTGTTCGGTCGGACCGCGTTCGACGATTTTGCCGTCGTGCATCACCGCCATTTCGTCGGCGAGGTATTCCACCACGCCGATGTTATGGGTGATGAACAATAGGGTCAGTGAGCGCTCGCGGCATAAATCCAGGAGGATTTGCAGAATCTCGGCCTGCACCGACACGTCGAGCGCACTGGTGATTTCGTCGCAGACGATGAAGCGTGGATTCAATACCAGCGCGCGGGCGATGCCGATGCGTTGGCGCTGGCCGCCGGAAAATTCGTGGGGATACCGCCAGAGGTGTTCGGGATCGAGCTGTACCCGCAGCAGAATTTGGCGGGCGATCTCCAGACGTTCGTCCTTCGATTCGCCGATGCCGTGCACCGCCATGGGTTCGATCAGCGTATTGGCGACAGTAAGGCGAGGATTCAGCGACGACACCGGATCTTGAAAGATGATCTGCATGTGGCGACGATAAGGCCGCATCTCTTTGCGGCCTAGGCCGGTGATGTTGTCGCCGGCGAAACGGACCTCGCCGCCGGTGGCGCCGATCAAACCGAGGATAGCACGGCCCAGCGTGGTTTTGCCGCAGCCCGATTCACCGACCAGCGCGAGGATTTGCCCTTGCGGTATGCGCATATCGACGTGATCCACCGCTTTGACGTGGCCGATCGTATGTTTGAACACACCCTTCTTGATCGGGAAATAGACCTGTAAGCCGCGCAGCTCCACCAGGGCTTGCTCGCCATTGAGTTTCGCCGGTGTTTCCGTCGTCTCGGACACGGCGCTGAACAGGGGCGATCGTCGCGCCGGTGGGCGAGTGCGCGCAAGATTCTCCGGCAAGGCCGCCAGCAATTGCCGCGTGTAGTCGTGTTGCGGCGCGTTGAGCACCTCGCGCAATTTACCGCTCTCGACGATTTTGCCCTGACGCATCACCGCCAGACGATCGGCCATTTCCGACACCACACCGAAGTCATGAGTGATGAAAAGAATACTGGTGCCTTTGCGCTGTTGCAGGTCTTTCATCAGTCGCAGTATCTCGGCCTGCACGGTCACATCCAGTGCGGTGGTGGGTTCGTCGGCGATCAGCAGATCGGGTTCGCAGACCATCGCCATGGCGATCATCACCCGCTGCCGTTGGCCGCCGGACAAACGATGCGGATATTCCTCGAAGCGTTCCGTCGCGTTGGGTATCTGCACCTGTTCCAGTGCCGCGACGGCGCGCGCGCGCGCTTCAGCGTAACTTATCGCCGGGTGATGGAGTTGCAAGACCTCCATGATCTGTTCACCGATGGTGAATACCGGATTGAGCGAGGTCATCGGTTCCTGAAAGATCATGCCGATCCGCGCGCCACGGATCGCGCGTTTACCCTCTTCCGGCAGGCTCAGCATATCCACGCGCTCGAGACTAGCATCGGCGCGGCGATGGTCGAACCATATCTTGCCGTCCGGATGGATGGCGATGTCGCGCGGCAACAACTGAATGATGGACAACGCCGAAATGGATTTGCCGCTGCCCGACTCGCCCACCAGACAAAAAGTCTCGCCGCGTTCGAGTGTGAAACTCACGCCGTCCACCGCCTTGACGATACGGTCGCCGGCGCGCAAATACGTCTTGAGGTTTTCTACTTGCAGCAGCATGGCGTCGCGTTCACGCGGTTTTTTTGAGATAGGGATCGATGGCGTCGCGCATCGCTTCGCCGATCAAGTTATAGGCGAACACCGTGAGAAAAATCGCGCCGCCGGGAAAGGCCGCCATCCACCAGTTGAAGGTCGCTGCCTGCACCGCTTGATTGAGCATTTGGCCCCACGATGGATCGTCGACCAAGCCTAAGCCGAGAAAACTCAAGGTCGCCTCGGCAAGAATGGCGGAGGCCACGCCGAAACTCGCACCCACCAATATCGGTGCAAGGCCGTTAGGCAGCATGTGGCGGAACAGAATGGAACGCAGCGGCAGACCGCAGGCGACGGCGGCCTGCACGAATTCCTGCTGCCGCAATTTCAGAAATTCCGCGCGCACGAAACGGGTGTAGCCGGTCCAGCCGGTGAGGCCGATGATCACCATCATCATGTAGAGGTTGGCGCCGAAAAAGGCAACGAAGGTCAGCAGCAAAAACAAGGTCGGCACCGCCTCGAAGGTCTCTACCAACCGCATACCGATCATATCGACCACGCCGGAGAAATAACCCATCAGTCCGCCGATGAAGACGCCGATCACCAGGGCGATGCCGGTTGCGACGAAACCGATGCCCAGCGCGATGCGCGACGCGTGTATCATCCGGCTCAACACGTCGGCGCCGTTTTCGTCGGTGCCCAGCAGATGCGGCCGCGCCGGATCGCTGAGCGGCGCTTGCAGGCCGGTTTCGCCGGCGTCACGCTGATAATCCTTGGGTGAATAGGCGATCGGGGTGCGGACTATCCAATCGTAACGCCCCGCCGCTTCCGCTTCACGATACTGTTCGTAGATGGTCAACTGGGGCGGCGAAACCACCCAATAACTCACCAGACTGGCGGTCAGCGCGAGCAAGGTGAAGATCAGCACCTTGTAACGGAACGCGACGCGCACGAAAGCCAGTACCAGCGCGGCGGCGAAGATCACCAGCAGACTCACGTCGCCGGGGGTCAAGGCCCGCAACAACGGACTGTGGAGATTCCCGCCTTCACTCACCAACAACGGATGACTGTTGGCGAGCAAGGGCGCGAATACCGCGACCAAGACCAGCAGGCCTATCCACGCCAGGCCGATACGGGCGCCGAGTTTGAGATACACCTCCCGCAGCATCTGTGCGCTGTAACTGCGGCGTACCGGTCCCGCCGCCGTTGCATCCGTGTTCGCCGCCGCGAGTGTCTCACTCATAACTCACCCGCGGATCGGCGATGGCGTAACAGATGTCGGCGATGAGATAGCCGGCCAAGGTCAACAGGCCGCTGATCAAGGTCAAGGACAGCAGCAACTCGCGGTCGCGGGCCTGCACCGCTTCCACCGCCAACTTGCCCATGCCGTCGATGCTGAACAGGCTTTCGACGATCACCGAACCGCCCAGCAGGCCCGGCAGCAAACCCGCCGACACGGTGATCAGCGGCAATAAACTATTGCGAAACACATGCCGCCACAACACATGTTGTTCCGAGGCGCCCTTGGCGTGGGCGGTGCGGACGTAGTCCGCCAGCAGATTTTCCAACACCGCGCCGCGGGTGAGTTTGGCGAGAAAAGCGAAACCGCCGTAGGAAAGACACAGCACCGGCAGGGCCAGATGCCAGATACGGTCCAGCAAAAAGCCGCGCACGAATTCACCTTGCGCCAGATTGGCGGCGATGGCCACGCCGAGGATGAGGCCGGCCGCGGCCATGAAGGCGACGCGCAATCCGCGAAAATCCATGTAGCCGATGGCGCCCAAAGTCACCGCGATCAGCACCGCCAGCAAGCCTTGAATAAACCACGTCGCCTCGCCAGGCAGGGCATGGGCCATGGCGATGCCCAGTGCCGCGCCGATGGCGCTCATCACCGTCGTGCGCAGCCGCACGCCGCCGCGCAGCGCCAAGGCGGTCAACAACAGCGTGCCGGCGATCAGGCAGCCGAATAACAGCACCACGTCGCTCACAGAACTCCAATGCGGCAGGAACGGCATGTCCAGCGCTTCACGCTGACTGAGGCCGGCGGTGGGGAACCAGTGCCAGTATTGATTGCTGGCGAAAAAGCCGATCAGCAACACGCCGGCGAGCATGGTGGGGATCGACCACAAGGTCAGCATGCTCACGCCCGACACTACGTCGAAGGGTTTGCCGCGCTCGGTGGCCGAGTGCACGCCGACGGCGATGGCGATGAGATAGATGATGGGAACCGACAGCAGATTGAGCAGTAAGGTCACCGGCACGCGTTCGGTCATGAGATCGGTGACCGGCCGGCCGTAGCGGAAACTGATACCGAGGTCGGAACCCTTCATGAAGGAAAAGCCGCTGATCTCGTTATTCTCATCGAGGGTGAAGCCGATCGGCGAGGCATTGTTCAACCAACGCAGGTATTGCACCGGCGCCGGATCGTCGAGACCGTAGATGCGGTTGTAATAATCCTCCATCGCCTTCTTGGCCTGCGGATCGAGATTCTGGCCTTCGATCAAACTCTGTGCGCTGATACCGCCCGGCGAGGCCGCCATCACCACGAATACCACCAGGGTGATCCCCAACAGAGTGGGGATCATCAACAATAGTCGTCGGATGATATAGGTGTGCATGACCGAAGCGGCGAACCTTACTGCCGGTACTTTTGTTCGTTGGCCGGCACGAACACCTCCAGCGGCACCCGGCCCAGATTCAGGCCGACTTTGGTGATTTGCAGATTACGTATCCGTTTATCGATGAAAACCAGGCTCTGGCGCCGCATCAGGAAAGTGTAAGGCTGATCCTCATGCAGTATCCGCTCGGCCTGCTGCCACAGCGGCATGCGGGTCTTTTCGTCGACGCTGGCACGGGCCTTTTCGATCAACTGGTCGAGCTTGGTGTTTTTATACGAAATGAAATTATCACCGCCGTCGGCAATCTGGCTGCTATGAAAGATTTGATAGATGTCGGTCTCGAGGCTGCTGGTCCAGCCGAGGGTGATGGCGTCGAAATCGCGCTGCTTTAGCAAATCGATCATCACCGACCACTCGGTGGGCTTGGGCACCAGTTTGACGCCGGCCCGCGCGTAGAGGTCTTTGAGGAACAGCACCACGCGGCGGGTGTCTTCGTTGTCCTGGAAGAACACCAGTTCGAAGTCGAAGGGCCGGCCCTGGGCATCGTCCAAAATGCCATCGCCGTTGCGGTCGATGTAACCGGCCTCGCGCAACAATTGCTTGGCCTTGGTGAGATCGTAGGGATGTGGCGTGAGACTTTTATCGTGTTGCGTGCTGCGCGGGCTGAAAGGACTCACCGCGACTTCGCCATAACCCAGCATGATTTCCTCGATGACGCGCTGGCGGTCGGTGATATAAGTCATGGCCTGTCGCACCCGTTTGTCAGCGAAGCGGGTAGGCTTGCCGTCGCGCTGTTGATTCCAGGCGATATAGTTGTAGCCGGCGGTGGGACTCATGTATTCGAAATGCTGGGTGCGTTTGATGAAGTCGGGATCATCAAGCAAGGTTTGGTATTCACGCGGCCGCGCGCCATAGGTGTCGATCTCACCGTTGCGGAACGTGGTGAGGCGCGCCGCGTCGTTGGCGATGACCTTCCACAACAGCCGATTGAAAGGCGGCTGCACTGCGCCCCAGTAACGCGGATTGCGTTCCAATTCCACCATGCCGATATCCGGCGTCCAGCCTTTGGGATCCTTGAGCCGATAAGGCCCCGAGCCCAGCAACAGACCTTTGGACGTATTGAAGCTGTCCGGCTTCTTCAAATAGGGTTCGTAAAAATGCCGCGGCATGATCGCCATGCCGCCGGCCAGGGCCAGGCTCTCGAAATACGGTTCTTTGAATTTGAACACCACTTGATAAGGATCGACGACCGTGACCGAGGCGATTTTTTCGTAATAGGCGCGTTCCCGCGGCGCATTGATGGCCGGGTTCATCATGAAAGTGAAGGTGAAGGCGACATCGTCGGCGGTGAGTTCCTTGCCGTCGGAAAATTTCACGCCTTTGCGCAATTGAAAGGTGAAGGTCAGGCCATCCTCGCTCACCTGCCATGACTCGGCGATCAAGCCCAGCCATTCGAGCGTTTCGGGATCGCGGGTCAGCAAGGATTCCTGAATGTAACTTTGCACGTCGGCGGCATAAGCATCGGAAGACACCAAGGGGGTAATGGTCTTCAAGCCCACGGAAAAGGCTTCCACCAACCAATCACCGTTTTGATAACCCGGCATTTGACTGGCCGCGTAGGCACGGCGGAAGGCGGCCGGCACCGGACCGTTATCGCCGCCGCCCACCGCGCCCAGCGCGACGGCGCCGCTGCGCAGACTTTTTTCGAGGGTGTTGATCGCACCGCGCAAACCGCGGATATCGGCGGCCTGCTCTTCCATGGTCTGCTGCATCTGCGCCAGCTTACTCCATTGCCGGTCGACCATGTACATCGCCAGCACCACCACGATCAGTAGGACGGCAAGAAAGCTGAAGAGAAAAAAATCTTTGAAGGTGAAGCGCCGTTCCATTATTTATGTCCAAATAAAGTCGATGGGCCTAGCGTACCTTGTCTCGCTGCGCGCGCCGCGCCGCAATAATAGACGTGACTCGTACCATCCTCATGGCATGATCGCGCCCGCAACCGCGGATGCCCCTCCCTCACGCAGCGCGTTTCATTCTAGCAATAAGCCTTTGTTTTATCTACCGGCGTAAAGTGCGAGGAAATCCCTCTTGCATGTCGCTGCTATGCTCGCACCGGATGCTGCTATCCATAATGGTTTCTGTCGCCTATTTAAGACTCCGCCGTCACAGGCTCATGACTTCATGCCTTGCGGGGCTTATGGTAATCTGCTGGCCACGACTACATCGAATAAGACCAAAGGATGGACGTATGGGATTTCTACAAGGCAAACGCGCGCTGATCGTCGGCGTCGCCAGCAACCGCTCCATCGCCTGGGGCATCGCCCAGGCCATGCACCGCGAAGGCGCCGAGCTGGCCTTCACCTATCAAAACGAAAAGCTGCTGTCACGGGTGGAAAACGCCGCGGCGGAATGCGATTCTCAAATCGTCCTGCCCTGCGACGTGGCCGAGGACAGCCAGATCGACGCGATGTTTGAAAAGCTCGACGACTATTGGGACCATCTCGACATCATCGTCCATTCGGTGGCCTACGCGCCGCGCAACGAGCTGGAAGGCGATTATGTCGACAGCACCACCCGCCAAGGTTTCATCACCGCTCACGAGATCAGTTCCTACAGTTTCACCGCCCTGGCCAAGGCCGGGCGCAAGATGATGGCCGGCCGCAACGGCGCCCTGCTCACCTTGAGTTATCTCGGCGCCGAACGCGCCGTGCCCAACTACAATGTGATGGGCCTGGCCAAGGCCAGCCTCGAAGCCAACGTGCGCTACATGGCGCAAAGCCTCGGACCCGAGGGTATCCGGGTCAATGCCGTCTCGGCGGGGCCGATCAAAACTCTCGCCGCCGCGGGTATCAGCGATTTCCGCAAAATGCTCGAGCATGTCGCCCATCAATCGCCGATACGGCGCAACGTCACTATCGAGGAAGTCGGCAACGCCGGTGCCTTCCTCTGTTCCGACCTGGCCTCGGGTATCAACGGTGAAATTCTCTACGTGGACGGCGGCTACAACACCGTCGGCATGAGTATCTCTTAAGCTCCAGCTTAAATCCCGCGTGGTGCAGGCGGCCGCGCGTTCCTTCATCGCAAAGGGCCGCTATGCCGCACCAGCACGCCGCCATCTTGCTAGGCCTGATCGTCATCGGCGTGATCGGCGGCGGTTTATGCGGCTGGTACTTCGGCCCGGCCATGAGCAGCATCGCCTGGCTCGGCAGCTTGTTTCTCAATGCCCTTAAAATGCTCATCGTGCCGCTGATCCTGTCCTCGGTGATCAGCGGCGTCGCGTCCTTGGGCGATGTGCGTAGACTCGGCCGCATCGGCGGCGTCACCTTGATTTATTTCGTTGTCTCCACCGGCACCGCCGTGCTGATCGGATTGATCCTGGTGAATCTCATGCAACCCGGCACCGGTATGGCCTTGCAAGGCGGCGTGATCCCCGAGCGGGTGCAAGGCAAGGAGGACGTCGGGATCAGCGATATTCTGTTGTCGATGGTGTCACCCAACATCGTCGCCGCCGCCGCCAACATGGACGTATTGCCACTCATCCTATTCGCCATTTTATTTTCAGCGGCGCTGACCATGAGCGGCGAACCAGGACAACGGGTCATAGGCTTTTTCGACGGCATCAACGAAGCCTTGATGAAGGTCGTGATCTGGGTGATGTATCTCGCGCCGGTCGGCATCTTCGCGCTGGTAGCGACACGCCTCGGCCAAGCGGGCGGCGGCGAAGCTTTTTTCGAGCAGCTGCGCGGCGTAGGCATGTACGTGGTCACGGTGTTGAGCGGACTCACCATTCATTTCATATTACTGGTGGCGGCCTTGGTGTTCATCGGTCGGCGCGGCATCGATTTCTTCATCACCATGCTGCGTGCCTTGTTCACCGCCTTCGGCACCGCGAGTTCATCGGCGACGCTACCGCTCACCATGGAATGCCTGCGCGAAAACAAAGTGGACGAACGCGCCACGCGTTTCGTGGTACCGCTCGGTACCACGGTCAATATGAACGGTACGGCGCTATACGAAGCGGTGGCGGCGATGTTCATCGCGCAGGCCTACGGCATCGATCTCAGCCTAGGTCAACAGGTCATCGTCTTCATCACCGCCACGCTGGCGGCGGTCGGCGCGGCGGGCATCCCCGAGGCCGGGCTGGTTACCATGGTGATCGTGCTGAACGCGGTAGGCCTGCCGCTGGAAGGGATGGGCCTGCTGTTGGCGGTGGATTGGTTTCTCGACCGCTTCCGCACCACGATCAACGTCTGGGGCGACGCGGTGGGCGCGGCGGTGGTACAGCGCTTCCTCCCGGCGATCATTTGAAGCGTTGGTGATCCAAGCGGCACACCGGATTATTCCCGAACAATAGAGACATGGATAACAGGCCGTTAATCGGTCGGGTCAGCGCAAGCTCGTCTATTGGATTTGGCGCCCTCCCCTCTTCCGTTCAGTGAGAGCGGGATTAGAGATGGGGCATCAGCACACAGGCCGCCACGTCATTACAGCTTATCGGGATAACGCTTGATATCGGCCTTGGCCTTGAGCGATTTCACATAAGCCTGAAACTCACTTTCAGCCCTGCCGCGCACCAGGGTTTCCCTCGTGCTCTGCTTGGATGCCCCGTCCACACCGGCGGGATCGCCGTCCTTCACCTCATAAACCGCCAGCACCACGAAATCGCCCGTCGGCAGCGATTTGCCACCGAACAACGGCTTGCCGGGCAAAGGCCGCTGCAAACGAAAGGCCTCGTCGATGATCTCCGGATTGACTTCCGCCGCCCTCCGTCCCACCAGGCCAGGACGGACCCAACTGAGTTTCAACTGGGTGGCTGCTTCGAGCATGTCCTCGGCTTTATCAAGGCGGCTCAATAAGGCGCGACCCACTTCTTCGGTCTTTTTCCTGGCCAGCTCAGTACTTAATATCTGGCGTATCTCTTCACGCACTTGTTCCAGCGGCCGCACCGCCTCGGCTTGGTGTTCCTTGATCCGCAACACCACCTCGTGGTCGGAAGCCAACTCGATGGCCTCGCTGTTATTGCCACGCAGCAACACGTCATCGCCAAAAGCGGCGGCACGTACTTTGGGATGGCTGGCGATACCCGAACCCTGCTCCCGGGTAAACAAACCCGTGCTGCGTATCGGCAGATGCAAGGCCTCCGCTGCCACGGTGAGATTATCCGGATTTTCAAAGGTCAGATTATAAAGTTGTTCGGCCTGCGCGAAATAGCGTTCTTCGGCGCGCTGACGTTGGAGATCTTGCTCCAATTGCGCACGCACTTCTTCGAAAGGTTTGGACTGACCGCCGCGCACGGCTTCGAGCTTGATGATGTGAAAACCGAAAGCGCTACGCACCGGCTCGCTCACTTGTCCCTCGGTCAAGGCAAAGCTGGCCTCTTCGAAGGCTTTATCCATCGCGCCACGACTGAAAAAGCCCAAGTCACCGCCGTTTTGCGCAGAGCCGGGATCTTCAGAATATTGACGGGCCAAATCGGCGAAGGACTCGCCTTTGCGCACCCGCGCCAAAATCTCTTGTATCTTGGTGCGCGCGGCGTCGATTTGCGCTTGCGGCGCATCGCTGCCCACCGAAATCAGGATATGCCGCGCCTGACGTTCCTCGGGGACCGAGAATTCGCTCTTGTGCTCTTCGTAACGCTGGCGCAAGGCCTCTTCGCTAATCGGTTCGCCGCCGGCGAGATTGGCCACCGTCAATTCGATATAATCGACGCTCACTTGTTCGGGGGTGTGAAACTTTTCACGGTTATCCTCGTAATAGCGTTTTATCGCTTGCTCATCAACCCGCGCTTCCGCGCGATATTGAGCGACCGGTACAATCAGATATCCCAAATCGCGACGCTGCTCGCGCAAACGGATCAAGGCATCGACCTCGGGCTGGGTGACGAAGGTGCTATCCATCACGCCCTGCCGCAGCTGCTGGAGCAAGATGTCACCTCGAATCGCCTGCTCGAAACCTTTGACCGTCAAACCTTGCGAACGCAGCAGATTATTGTAGAGATCTTTGTCGAATTGCCCGGCGTTTTGCAGTTCCGGAATGGAGCGAATATAAGTCGCGACGCGGGTATCGCCGACCTGCATGCCGCTCTGCGCCGCGTTGAGCACCAGCACCTCACGATCGATCATGCCTTCAAGCACGTCATTCTTCATGCTCTTTTCGTCGAACATCGCCGGATTGAAATTAGCGCCCAACATGGCCTGCAGACGTGCGCGCTGCTGCTGGTAGGTTTGCTGGAATTGCGTTTCGGGAATCTCTTTGCCGTCCACCACCGCGACATTGACCGAAGCATCGGGACTGAGATATTCCTGTATGCCCCATAGCGCAAAAGTCGCGATCAGAAAAATAACTATGACCCAGGCCACCCAGCCTTGAGCACGTTCGCGGATGAATTCAAGCATGATCGAGAGGCTCTCCCTCGTCGTTGTGAGTCCGGTGCGCGCCAGGGCGCCACTCCAAAGACGGGTATTGTATACACAGCGCGTTATAAATGAAAAAGGGCACACCGTTTGAGTGTGCCCTGTTCAGTTTTGCAATATGGCGGAGTGGACGGGACTTGAACCCGCGACCCCCGGCGTGACAGGCCGGTATTCTAACCAGCTGAACTACCACTCCTAAATCGTAAAACTTTTTGGTGGGTGCTGAGGGGATCGAACCCCCGACATTCGCCGTGTAAAGGCGACGCTCTACCAGCTGAGCTAAGCACCCCAGCTGCCACCCACCCCTAAGGGCGGGCCGCTATTGTACGGCGTCCTTGAGTCCTTTACCAGCCTTGAATCCAGGAATCTTGGCCGCCTTGATATTGATGGTTTCACCAGTCTGGGGATTGCGTCCGGTGCGGGCTTCACGCTGACGTACACTGAATGTACCAAAGCCTACCAAGGTGACTTGATCGTTGCTCTGCAATGCCTTGGTGATAGAGTCAACCAGTGCGTCCACCGCGCGGCCAGCAGCCGCTTTTGAAATGTCTGCCGACTCCGCAACCGCGTCGATCAATTCGGATTTATTCACCCTTCACTCTCCTCGTTAGCTCTATCTACGCTGATGCCTTATCACACAGCACGCGTCGTAATCAAAAAGGCACCGCTGCGCTTGAGGCGCAATTTATACATCCCGCCTTCAAGCCTGTCAAGCCGATGGCGTATTTTGTCAGGAAAAATTTTTGTTAAATTAACTACAAACAAATTACAAACACAACGCAGGCATTGCATAGCGCACCGTATATATGCTTGCGTTATTTATTAATAGAGTGATCGATAAAAAACAAATGGGCGCCTAAGGCGCCCAGTCGCTTAGCTCACTCCCATTAATGCGCTCGAATATCGCTGCCTTTTTTTCCTTTCGCCGATTTCTTCTCTTCTGCCGCCGGAACTGGCGCCTTGGTGGCTACGGCAACGAGCGGTTGCGGCATATTTAGCAGTGCGATTTGCAAGACTTCATCAATCCATTTGACCGGCTTGATCTCCAAATCTTGCTTGATGTTGTTGGGAATCTCGGTGAGTTCGCGTTGATTCTCCACCGGGATCAACACCGTGCGGATACCGCCGCGATGTGCAGCCAGCAATTTTTCCTTCAAACCGCCGATGGGCAACACTTCACCGCGCAGCGTGATCTCACCGGTCATCGCCACATCGGCCCGTACCGGGATACCGCACAGAGCCGACACCAGGGCCGTGCACATGCCGATACCCGCGCTGGGACCGTCCTTGGGGATCGCGCCTTCCGGCACATGGATATGCACGTCGTTCTTTTGGTAAAACTCCGGATCGATACCGAGCACCGTCGAACGGCTGCGCACCACGGTCATCGCCGCCTGCACCGACTCTTGCATGACCTCACCCAGTTGCCCAGTGGTAGTGAACTTGCCCTTGCCGGGCACCACCGCCGCTTCGATGGTGAGCAAATCACCGCCCACTTCGGTCCAGGCCAAGCCGGTGACTTGTCCAATGGCGTCGCGTTCCTCGGCGCGGCCGTAGCGGAAACGTTTCACACCCAGGTATTTCTCCAGATCCTTGCCCTTGACGGTGATCTTCTTGGCCACCGGCTTGAGCAGTATTTCCTTCACCACCTTGCGACAGATCTTAGCGCATTCACGCTCGAGGTTACGCACGCCCGCCTCGCGGGTGTAATAACGCACGATATCGCGCATGGCGCTTTCGGTAAGAGTGATTTCACTCTCCTTCAAACCGTTGGCCTTGACCTGCTTCGGCACCAGATAACGCATGGCGATATTGACCTTCTCATCCTCGGTGTAACCGGAGATGCGGATGACTTCCATGCGATCCAACAACGGCGCCGGAATGTTGAGGCTGTTGGCGGTACACACGAACATCACATCGGAAAGATCGTAATCGACTTCCAGGTAATGATCGTTGAAGGTGCTGTTCTGTTCGGGATCCAACACCTCCAACAACGCCGACGCCGGGTCGCCGCGGAAGTCCTGCGACATCTTGTCCACCTCGTCGAGCAGGAACAGCGGATTGCGCGTACCCACCTTGGAGAGGTTTTGAATGATCTTGCCGGGCAAGGCGCCGATGTAGGTGCGACGATGACCGCGGATCTCGGCCTCGTCACGCACGCCGCCGAGGGCCATGCGTACGAACTTGCGATTGGTGGCGCGGGCGATGGACCGACCCAGCGAGGTTTTACCCACGCCCGGCGGCCCCACCAGACACAATATCGGGCCCTTGAGTTTATCGACCCGGCTCTGCACCGCGAGGTATTCCAGTATCCGCTCTTTGACCTTCTCCAGGCCGTAGTGGTCTTCTTCGAGCACGGTCTCGGCGCCCGCCAGCTCGTGACGAATCTTGGTGCGCTTCTTCCAGGGCACGCTCACCATCCAGTCGATGTAATTGCGCACCACGGTGGCTTCGGCCGACATCGGCGACATCATCTTGAGTTTGTTCAACTCGGCCTTGGCCTTGGTCTTGGCTTCTTTGGGCATGCCGGCTTTGTCGATGCGCCGCGCCAAATCCTCCACTTCATTGGGCACGTCGTCCATCTCACCCAATTCTTTTTGGATGGCCTTCATCTGTTCGTTGAGATAATACTCGCGCTGGCTCTTTTCCATCTGGCGCTTGACGCGGCCGCGGATGCGTTTTTCGACCTGCAACAAGTCGATCTCCGATTCGAGGATGGCCATAAGTTTCTCGAGGCGCGCACGCACACTCTCGATCTCGAGGATGCCTTGTTTCTCCTCGATCTTGAGCAATAAATGAGCGGCGATGGTATCGGCCAAGCGGCCCGGATCATCGATGCCAGCCAGCGAAGACAATATCTCCGGCGGGACTTTGTTGTTCAGTTTCACGTATTGATCGAACTGGCCGAGGATGGCGCGCATCAGCACTTCCGATTCACGGTTTTCGGTGGGCAACATACTGATCGGACTGATCTCGGCGTAAAAAAATTGGTCGGTCTCGTGTAATCCGGTAATGCGGGCGCGATCAGTCCCTTCAACCAGCACCTTGATGGTGCCGTCCGGCAGCTTCAACAATTGCAATATGCTGGAAACTGTGCCGACGTCATAGATGTCCTCGGCCTGCGGATCGTCCACCGCGGCACTGCGTTGCGCCACCAACAGTATCCGTTTATCCCCTTCCATGGCCGATTCCAAGGCCCGTATCGATTTCTCCCGGCCCACGAAAAGGGGAATGACCATATGGGGATACACCACCACATCACGCAGCGGCAGGACGGGAATCGTTGCCGAAGATCCTGGGGGTACAACCGTATTTTCGCTTTGATTCTCCATTATGGAGTACCTCTCTTTGAATGACGCCCGCACCGACCTCGACTCATCATAGAGCGAGGCCACGAATCCATAAAGAAATGATAGTCACAATACCGCCCCTTGTCTGTCCCTAATTGACGCGTCTCCATTACTATGACTATCGACCGGGCTCCACGAAGTCTTGATGTCGAAAAGGCAACGTTCATATAGATGTGGCCGCATTCGAGTAAGTTCAAGCTGGCTACTGCGGTACTTTTAATCAGGCATAAAAAAGCCGCCCTTATGGGGGCGGCGGTATCTGGTGAAATAACGTCGGGAACCCAGGCTTCAGCCCGGCATTCAGTCGGTTTGCCGGGCAAGCCGCGGGGTTTCGGTATTCTCGTATATCATGAGCGGTTCGGAATCACCTTGTATGACATTCTCGTCCACGATCACTTTACACACCCCTTCCAGCGAAGGCAGTTCATACATGATATCCAACAAGACATGCTCCATGATGGAACGCAGACCGCGCGCGCCGGTTTTGCGCACCATGGCCTTGGTCGCTATCGCACGCAAGGCCTCGTCACGGAATTCCAACTCGACTCCTTCCATTTCGAACAGTTTCGCGTATTGCTTGCTCAAAGCATTCTTCGGCTCGGTGAGAATTTGCACCAAGGCAGCTTCATCCAGCTCATCCAAAGTGGCCATGATCGGCAAGCGGCCGACGAATTCGGGTATCAAACCAAACTTGATCAAGTCTTCGGGTTCGACACTGTGCAGAACTTCGTTGACATCCTTGCGGTCTAGACCGCTTTTGATTTCGGCGGAGAAGCCAATACCGCTTTTTTCGGAACGCGACCGGATTATCTTGTCCAGCCCGGCAAACGCGCCGCCGCAAATGAACAGGATATTGGAGGTATCCACCTGCAGGAACTCCTGCTGAGGATGTTTGCGTCCGCCTTGCGGGGGTACGGAAGCGATGGTGCCTTCGATTAATTTCAATAGCGCTTGTTGCACACCTTCGCCCGATACATCGCGGGTTATCGAAGGATTTTCCGACTTGCGGGATATCTTATCGATTTCGTCGATGTAGACGATACCGGTCTGAGCCTTCTCCACATCGTAGTCGCACTTCTGCAGCAACTTCTGAATGATGTTTTCGACGTCCTCACCGACGTAACCGGCTTCTGTGAGGGTGGTGGCATCGGCGATGGTGAAAGGCACGTTGAGCAGGCGGGCCAAGGTTTCCGCCAGCAAGGTCTTGCCACTACCCGTGGGACCGATTAAAAGGATATTGCTCTTGGAGACTTCGATTTCGTCCTTGGCCGGATCGCACTCGAGCCGCTTGTAGTGGTTGTAGACCGCGACGGACAAGATCTTCTTGGCCTTGGCCTGGCCGATGACATACTCGTCCAGAATCGCGTTGATCTCACGCGGTGTCGGCAGTTTGCTGCCCTTGCCGGCCACGGTCTTGTCCTGCATCTCCTCGCGGATGATATCGTTGCAAAGCTCTACACACTCATCACACACAAACACCGAGGGACCGGCAATAAGCTTTCTTACTTCGTGCTGGCTTTTACCGCAGAAGGAACAATAGAGCAATTTTTTACCGTCTTCGCCTGAACCGTGTTTGCTGTCGCTCATAAAACTAACCTCGTACGTACTACCGGTTCCTTTGCCCTCAGAATGCAGCTTTCAGGGCCAAGCTGCAAGTTTTTTCCTAATTCTTTCATCGGCGGCGCGCCGTTAATCTTCAACTTTGCTAGCGTGGAAACGGGCGCCGGGCAATTACTCTTTCAACTCCTTGCGGGATTCCAACACGCCATCAATGATGCCGTATTCTTTGGCTTCTTTAGAACCCATGAAGTTGTCCCGGTCGGTATCCAAACGGATCTTCTCAAGCGGTTGCCCGGTATGTTTGGCCAAAATATTATTTAAACGTTCACGAATCAATAATATCTCGCGGGCGTGGATATCGATGTCCGAGGCCTGACCTTGGAATCCGCCCAAAGGCTGATGAATCATCACCCGCGAGTGAGGCAGGCAGTAGCGCTTGCCCGCGGCACCGCCAGACAGAAGCAACGCGCCCATGCTGGCGGCCTGGCCGACACACAAGGTGCTGACGGCGGGTTTGATAAATTGCATGGTGTCGTAGATCGCCATACCCGCGGTTACCGAGCCTCCCGGTGAATTGATGTACAGATGGATGTCTTTGTCAGGGTTCTCGGATTCCAGAAATAACAGCTGCGCCACTATCAGGTTGGCCATGTAATCTTCCACCGGTCCCACCAGGAATATCACCCGCTCTTTGAGCAAGCGTGAGTAAATATCGTAAGCTCGCTCGCCACGGGCGGATTGCTCAACCACCATGGGTACCAGATTCAGCGCTCTGGTGGGCATTTTTTCACCGTTGTACATCATATCGGCTTATTTCCCTGTTTAATAATCAAAGAGGTGAATCTCACCCAGTTATCCTTAAATAACAATTACTTTTATTTTCAAATCCTTAATATGCTTTCTTCAAGCTAAAAATGTTATCCGCGAACGCATCGCCCCCAGCTCACCGTTTACTGTTATTTGCCCACCAGTTCCGCAAACGGCGTCACTTGTTCAGTCACCTTACCCTGTTGAACCATCCATTCCACGGCTTGATCCTCCAGCAACAAGGCCTCTACATTGCTCAGACGCTCCCGACGCGCGTAATACCACTGTACAACTTCCTCGGGGCGCTCATAAGTGGCGGCCTGGGACTCGACCACCGCCCTCACCTTGGCGGGATCGGCCTTGAACTGATTCTTCTTGATGATCTCGGCGATAATCAAGCCCAGGGCAACCCGGCGGCGCGCAAATGTTTCCATACCGTCACCCGCTTGCTTGCCGCCTTGTTCTCTCATGCGGGCGATTTCCTCATCAATCAAGGCCTTTGGCAGATCGAAAGTATTCGCCGCCAGCAAGGCATCCAACACTTGCCCTTTGACCCGGTCTTTAATCGCTTGGTCGAGTTCGCGTTCCATGGTGCCCTTGACCTCGGCGCGGAACGCATCGATCCCGCCATCTTGAATCCCGAAGTTCTTGATGAAATCGTCATTAAGTTCCGGTAGTTGGGCTGCATTCACCGACAACAGCTTAGTATCAAAATGGGCGGGCTTGCCCGCCAAATCGGTTACTCGGTAATCCGCGGGAAATCGAATATCAAAACCTACCTGGTCTCCCGCCTTGGCACCTATCAGACTGTCTTCGAATCCCGCGATTAAACTGCCTGACCCCAACACCACCGGGAAGGCGCTGGCCTTATTGCCCTCGAATTCCCCGCCCTCGACCCGGCCTTCGAAATCGATCACCACCCGATCGCCTTTTTGGGCGGCCCGCTCCACAGCCACCCACGTCGCGCGCTGGTTACGCAGTTTCTCTACCATGACGTCAATGTCGGACTCGGTGATAGTCGTGACGGGCTTGGTCACTTGCATATTGTCCGGTATTTTGACCTCGAACTCGGGGTACACCTCAAAGATCGCGGTATATTCCAGTCCGGCACCGGGGATATGGGTGCTTAGTTCAAACTGAGGCGTGCCGGCCGGACGTAGCTTTTCCTGACTCAGGGCTAGGCTAAAGCTGGATTTAATCAAATCGTTGTGAACTTCCTGACGAACGGAGTATCCCCACTTACGTTCAGCCACTTTGAATGGAACCTTACCAGCGCGGAAACCATCCACTTTAGCACGACGGCTCAATGACTTAAGCCGGTTTTCGATTTCTTTATTAACCTGTTCGAGCGGCAATGCCACGGTAAGCCGCCGCTCCAATCCATTCGCTTGCACCTGAACCTGCATGATCCTCAACCCTCATCTCTAAATTAATATATTCAGCTAGTTGCGACGAGCTTCGATGAGTCGGCATTAACTAGTATTCACTGCGACTGGTGCGAGAGGAGAGACTCGAACTCTCACGGGTTACCCCACTGGAACCTAAATCCAGCGCGTCTACCAATTCCGCCACACTCGCTCAAAACCATTTATCACTCCGGCAGCCGGCGATTATACAAAATATTGACCTTTAAGGCGCTCATCACCCGTAAGGTCCGGAAAATTTTTCATGGTGACGGTATTCATCCAGTTTCATCGCGCAAGTGAGCGCGATTTCGCCCCGCTTGTTTGGCGATGTAAAGAGCTTCGTCGACGCCCCGTAACCAATCCTCCGGCGCATCATCCTGCTTGATAGCGGCCACACCCACTGAAATCGTGAAGTGCAATTCGTTTGCGTCAGGCATGGGAATACGCGCGGCTCGAACCGCTTTCAAAAGGCGGTCGGCCAACATTTTACCCTCGGCGGCGGACGTGTCCTGCAGAATGACGATGAACTCATCGCCGGCATAACGCGCCACAAAATCGGTCTTGCGGGGGAAGGTTCTCAACAGCACCCGGGCCATTTCCCCGATGACCGCGTCACCGGCCTGGTGGCCATGGTTATCATTGATGCCTTTGAAGTCATCCACGTCGACCATGATGAGGACAGCCGCCTGGCCGGACAGCAGACTGATCTCCACGGTTTTGGATAACATTTCGTCGAACGAACTGCGGTTGTAGAGGCGGGTCATCGGATCGAGCGCCATGGCCTGCTGCGCGGACACCAATTCGCCACGCAGTGACTTCAGCTGTTCACCGAGCAGTTCCATCTGGGCGGTCTGGCGCTTCCGCCGCTCTTCCAGGGTGCGGCCGATCAGTACCAGACTACCAACCACCTCCCGCCGCAAGGCGTCGATGGAGTTGGTTTCCAAGGCCTGCTTGAGGTGATCGAGCTGCGCGTTCACCGCCTTATCGGCGGTCTGGTCATCGACAAAGGTGGCGCGCAGACCATGGATGAATACCCACAACATATCGCGGAAATCACCGATGCGGGTGTTAACGAATTCCTGTTCGCCGCGCCGCACGTCGCTAAAAAAACGCCGCACCCCTTCCCAGTCACGTTTTTCGATGGACATTGCCACGGCCTTCGCATCAGTCCCCGGTGCGGCTGATCCGATCAGGATATGCCGGGCCCATTGCTCGCATAGCTCGTTAAGCTCGCCCGCGGTCATTTTTTCAGTGGCGATTGCATAACGGCCGAAAGTGCGCAACAAGGTCGCCGCTAAATCCAGCGCAGGGTGATCGGCCGGTATCGCGGTGGACGCAGTGGAAGAAGACACGGCTGGTTTTTTTGTATGCTCGTCGGGCATGGTAAACACCATAGGCCAATTATCGGACGATTAGCATGCCTTTATTATCATCAGTCGCGCAAGGAGATTGAGATAGGCGACTAACTATTTGGTGGGCCATGTAGGACTTGAACCTACAACCAACGGATTAAGAGTCCGCTGCTCTACCAATTGAGCTAATGGCCCGCAACACAACTTGAAAGTGGGGTGGACGACGGGACTCGAACCCGCGACAACCGGAATCACAATCCGGGGCTCTACCAACTGAGCTACGCCCACCATTAAACCCGTTCGCGAACAGCGCGCGCGCATCATATCACGAAGATTGGCGCGCCCGGCAGGACTCGAACCTGCTACCCTCGGCTTAGAAGGCCGATGCTCTGTCCGGATGAGCTACGGGCGCAGACATTGTGAACAGCCGCTTGCCCTTCCCTGCTGCTGCTTCACCGCTTGAACTCGAACTCCAATCACAATTTTGGCTGATCGGCGCCGCGTTCACACGTCAAATCCTTACACGACACCAGCGGCCTAGCATTGCGTGGTGGCCTTACGGGTACACCCATTAAGTGGTCGGGGTAGAGGGATTCGAACCCACGACTTCCTGCTCCCAAAGCAGGCGCGCTACCAGACTGCGCTATACCCCGCTCATCCCTTCACAAGGTGGTCTTGAAGCCCTCGCGAGACTCAGGTCCGTGCGAAGTCGGCGATGATACGCATCCCCCGCCACCACGTCAATTTCTCGCGGATCACGGACGGCGTCAGGGTGACACCCGTAAGGTGCGCCACGCCAGCAACCACGCCAAACCGCTGATTAGCGCCGCGGTGACGTAACTGACAGTAGATCCTGCTGCGTCCCAGGTGAAGCCGCTATACAAGGCACCCAAAGCCCCGCCCGCGCCAAAACTCAGGCTACTATATAAAGCCTGGCCGCGTCCTTGATGACGTCCTTGAAAATAACGGTGTATCAATTGAATCGCTGCGCCGTGAAACACCCCGAAGGTTGCGGCATGTAAGAGCTGCGCACCCACCAACACCGGCAAATTGTCCACAAACCAAGCGATCAGCAACCAGCGCAGCCCCGCCAACGCTACACTGGCCAGCAACAGCTTACGCAAACCGAAACGCGGCACGAGTCGGTGCATTATCAGGAATATTCCCACCTCGGCGATCACTCCCAACGCCCATAATTGGCCGATCAGACTGCGGGAATAGCCGTGGCCTTCGAGATAAATCGTATAAAACGTGTAGTAAGGTCCGTGACTGGCCTGCATCAAAAAACACACACCCAGCAGCGCCACCACCTGCGGCTGCCGCAACACCTTCCCCAGCGGCTCGGCGCTAGCCGTCAGCACTGGCGCGACTCGCTCCGACACCCACAAAGTGCTCAGCCATATGCCTGCGAACAGCAACAACAAGGCCATGGGCAACAAACCGGTGCCGTAACGGTCGAGCAACATACCCAAACCCGCCACGGCGGCGATGAAGCCGATCGACCCCCACAGACGGATACTGGTGTAGCGATGGGGCTGAGCGCCGAGATGATTGAGGGTGATGACTTCAAATTGCGGCAGCGCCGCGTTCCAGAAAAAACTGAAAGCGATCATGACCAGCGCCAACCACCAGAATTCATCGCCCAGCAATACCCCGGCGAAGCTCAGCATGGCGACGAAGGACCCCAGGCGTACGATACGCAGGCGTCGGCCGGTATGGTCGGCGATCCAGCCCCAGACATTGGGCGAGACGATCTTGGTCATCATCATCAGCGCCATCAACTGGCCGATGGCTGCCGCAGAATAGCCGAGGTTCTCCAAATAGAGCGACCAATACGGCAACAGCGCGCCGAGGGAGGCGAAATAAAACAGATAAAAACCCGAGAGCCGCCAATAAGGCGCCGGCGTGGGTGACTCGCTGGAATTCAATTGCGGGAAGGGCGCGGCACGGCCGAGGCCGCCCGCTATTCCGCGCCCGGCGCGCGAGCGGGGATCACCGGCGTGCCCGAACGCACGTCCAGATTCTGCGCGCGGTGGCGCAGACAGTGATCCATCAAGACCAGCGCCAGCATGGCCTCGGCGATGGGTGTGGCGCGGATACCGACGCAGGGATCATGACGGCCGGTGGTGATGACGTCGACCGGTTCACCGTGGATGTCGACGCTGCGGCCCGGCAGACGCAGGCTCGAGGTCGGCTTCAGCGCAAGACTGGCGAGGATGTCCTGCCCCGTCGAAATGCCGCCCAGTATCCCGCCCGCGTTATTGCTCAAAAAACCTTGCGGCGTGATCTCGTCGCGATGTTGCGTGCCCTTCTGTCCGACACATGCGAAACCGGCACCGACCTCGACACCCTTCACGGCGTTGATGCACATCAACGCCTTGGCGATGTCGGCGTCGAGGCGATCGAACACCGGTTCGCCCCAGCCCGGCGGCACACCGGTGGCCACCACGTTGATGCGCGCGCCGATGGAATCGCCTTCCTTGCGCAAAGCATCCATGTAGGCTTCAAGCTCCGTTATTTTGTTCGCATCAGGGCAAAAGAAGAAATTGTTGTTGACCTCTTCCCAATCGAAAGTCTGGTCATCGGTACGGATCGGTCCGAGCTGGGCCAGGTAACCGCGAATCTCCACCCCGTAGCGTTCACGCAGGTATTTTTTGGCGATGGCCCCCGCGGCCACCCGCAGCGCGGTCTCGCGCGCCGAGGAACGGCCGCCGCCCCGATAATCGCGGAAGCCGTATTTCTGTTGATAGGTATAGTCGGCATGGCCGGGACGAAATTGCTCGGCGATCTTGGAATAATCCTTGGAACGCTGATCTTCGTTGTGAATCAGCAGACCGATGGGCGTGCCGGTAGTCTTGCCCTCGAACACCCCGGAGAGTATCTGCACCGCGTCGGGTTCGCGGCGCTGGGTGGTGTGGCGCGAGGTGCCGGGCTTGCGGCGGTCCAGATCATGCTGAATATCGGCGGCGGATAACACCATCCCCGGCGGACAACCATCCACGATGGCGCCCAGCGCCGGGCCGTGGCTTTCGCCGAAAGTAGTGACAGTGAACAGGGTTCCGAAGGTGTTTCCAGACATGGGGGGCTATTGTAGCGGGGAATAACGGGAACGTCTCGCCCCCATGACAAAAAAGTGGAGCAGGCCTCATGCCTAAGCACCAGACGAATTGAAGAAGTTAGCTCTGATGAATTCTTATACGTTCATCCCGGCGAAAGCGGAAATAACTGGACTTCCAGTGTAACTTGCCCTGCACCTGGAGTGACGAGTTAACCAGAGCTGACACAACAAAAACGCTTAGCCAGGTGAACAGCTGCAATCGACGATCACCAGCGTCCCAACCCGGCCGAGCATCGTATTCCAGCTGAATTAATTCCCCCCACCACTCGGCGGCGGGAAGGGCATGGTCGGCATGACGCCGAACATATTGTCCCAAGAATA
Source organism: Gammaproteobacteria bacterium (assembly GCA_023266095.1). Lineage (GTDB taxonomy): Bacteria > Pseudomonadota > Gammaproteobacteria > DRLM01 > DRLM01 > CAKKSB01. The sequence continues at coordinate 41,013 of JAHFRV010000009.1, forward strand.
CGGACGGCCTGGAGCGTCTTCCTTGTTCCAGGTGCGGGTACCGGGTACCGTGTCATTCAAATTATCGTAGGACTGGTAGCCCATGCTGGTCTGGCCTTCCGCACCGGTATAGTACTGACCGAACCACGTCACTTGAGCATCACCACCCGCGGTAAATGCAGGGATAGTCGACGTACTGCCACTACCACCGGTCACGCCGCCACCCAGCCTGCCGGGATTGAGATCCCCGGCGCGACGCCGTCGATCGAAGCGCATAACATCGTTAGGCATATTCTCGACCGCCTTGAGGGGATCGTAAAACCGCAGATTGATACCCAATTGGCCGATGTCCCAGGCTACGCCGGTTTGATTGCCGGCGGCGTTTACATTCTGGGCAAACCAGAAGTCATTAGCCCATTGGACGCCCGGCAGATTGCTGTCATTGTGCTGTTTGATCTCCACCGTCCGGTTGGTGCTATCGTCGGCCCAGCCGGTGTGTATCAGCGTCGTGAGATTGAACGGACCTTGGTTGACCAACGCCGCCCCATCAGTAATGGTTTGTTTAAGGGCTATGCCACTGACACTTCCCGCACTGGTTATTAAATTACTCTCTCCAGGAACAGTCGGTGTGCCGTTCACTGAATCGGCGCTGGTCCATCCCTGCCTGACAAAGCTTTCACTGGAAAAAGACAAGGTGCTGGCGGTGCCTGTCGCGTTAGCATTGGTGATGACGCTTTGAATAAATTTCCCGTCGCTGGCGTTGATCTCCCGCTGCAGCATACCGGGCGCTTGCAAGGGTGATGTACTACACGTCACGCCTGTCGTACATTGGGCTGTAATGGTGCCATTATTTACCGACCATTGATCAAATGGCATGGGCGCTGCGGTGAACACCGTCATCGGTGCGGCCGCAGTCATCGTGCCGAGCAATGTTACTACGAGACGTTTAGCCATTGTCTGTCTCCCCAAGCTTGTTATCGCGCCGCGTGCTCGCAGCCACATTTTATTGATTAACACTAATCTTATCTTAAGATTTAACTCTTAAGATTTAACCGCCACCACTGGTGTTTCCAGTGGGAATAGCCGGCATGACCGGCGCTGGCCCAAAGGGATTTACCCACCAGGTAAAGGGACCGGGGGCATTAAATTCGAAATAGCGGCTAATGGGGGTGTTGTCGTTCAAGTTATCCAGCGATTGGAAACCTTGCGCAAGCCTACAACGCCCACGGGGGCGGTTTTCAATTTTACACTCACCGTCATTGCGCATCAGCTGGCCGCCCCACATGGTCGATACGGTGTCTCCCGCAGCCCACGTGATGGACTGGCCGTTTTTGAGGGCCGCGCTACCAGCGGCGGGAAGCATATTACCGCCCACTCGCCGAATGGCGACCGCCTGGCCGTCACGAAAAGTAGTACTCGTACCACCACCGCCTTCACCGCCACTCTCATCCGCCCCCACCGGCTGGACAAACAGCGTATCGTAGTTCATGCGGTTGCCGATCTGGAGTCCGTTACTGTCATTATTACTCTGGATCGTCGTTTTGGCATCGTAGGTTTTACCCGTATTAGAGACCTCGCGTATCGTTTGCGTGATATCAACATTGGGCTGACCCGCGTCGGCCGCCCAGCCGGTTCTGATGACCGCAATATAATCGAAATTCTGAGTGGCATTGGACGTGACATTTTGAAGTTTGATCGCTTGTTTACCGGCGATACCAAAGGCGGAAGCCGAATTCTGCTGCGAGCCCGGCGGCGGCGCCGAGGAACCCGTACCAGTCACGCCAGCCGCCCTCACAAAACCTTCATCGTTAAATGTCAGACCGGAGAGGGGTGTACCGGTAGCCGTGGAGCCCGCAACGATGGTTTGAACATAGGTAAGCGCCCCAGGCGTGTTACCGGTGATAGACCGCTGTAAGAAACCCGGGGAAGAACCGACTATCTCACATCTGAAACCACTCGCACAGGTTGCGGCTATCGTGCCGCTGTTCGCCGACCAACCGTCGAAAGGAACGGGTGGCCCAGCGAATACGGAGAGGGGTGTCAGCGCTAATAAATACGCCACATTGTTCAGTATCCAAGCCGGAAGCTTATTATTTTCGCAGTTCATATTTGCCACCCGATTTATTTATCGTTAGGGTTCTTGACCACGTGCGCAGCTGCGGCTGCAAACCAGTTCAGTGACCACCCTTATACCCCACCTTCTCCACCCAACCTTCGCCCTTCCCTGGTATTGGCTGAAATGTCCCCCCGCCTTATAAATTTGTTTAGCGCAGCTAGGGCTAAGCCTCTTTCCTATTCAACACATTCCGGGCGAAGGAACGCAAGGCCTACGCAGCCTTAACTTACCACTTTGACGCGTTGCTTACGCAACCTTGCACCTATTGCCAGCATACCCAGCAGCATAGCCCAAGGCTCCAAGGCGCCACCACCGCCACCCGAGGTACTCGTCGATTCTTTCACATCGGGGGAATCGACAGCTTGGCCTGCTTCGACTACAGCAGGCTTAATAACCTCCTCACTCATTGGATCTAGGCCGGGGTTAACAAGGCTACCCCCGGTGTCACCACCGATACCCAGCCCCGGGCTGGCGACTCCCGTGCTGACAAAGACACGTTGTGCCGAACAATCAACGGCATCTGTAGCAAAGGGACTCATGTTGTTCAGTTTGTTCGGTGTGGCGGGAGCAGCAACGGAACCTAGATACTCCACCGCGCCGATGTCGCGCACCTCAAGGGCTACCGCGTTATCGAGTTGATCCTTACTATTAGCCGGGCTGGCGCAGACATGTCCACCCATCCATTTAGAACTCAATTTGACGCTCTGGTCATTATTGCCGGCGTTGATGGCCGGGCTGTTCGAGTTCAAGACAAGATGGGCACGTCCCGGCGCGCTAAAATCCGCGACGTAACTACCCACACCCGGATCTCCCGTCAAGTCGGTGAAGCTATCCGTTTCGAGGGTGACCAGCAAAGGTTCACCACCATGGGGAACCTCACTAAGCTGGGAACCCTCGGGCAATTCCGTTGGTATCTTCTCGCAAAGCGTCGTATCACCGATGATGTTGTTACCCGCCGAGACGATGTAGACAGGGTTGACATGAAAGTAGGGGTAACCGGCGCAGTCCTGGGGCATGCCGGGAGGCGCAGTATTGCCGGCAAGAATACTGTTCTTGAGCAGGATAGTGCCTTTTTGAGTCAGGATGCCGCCGCCGCCATAAGTGCTTATCCCCTCTTTTCCAATACCATCGTCACCCGCATGATTACCGATGATAGTGCTATTAATTATGATAATGACACCCTCACCCCACAGCTCGTTACCCTTATCCTGGTTCTTACCGAACGGCAGGGCGTCTCTCTCAGGGGACGGGCTGTTTTCCGCGTAAGACCCAATAGCGCCGGCCCATTTGGTTGCTGTGTTCTTATAAAAAGTACTGTTGATGATAGTGAGCTTGCCGCGATTGTTCTCGACGGCACCGCCGCTGACCGATTTATTTTCGGTGAAGGTACTATTGGTGATAATCGCTTCGCCAGCTAGGTTCTCCACGGCGCCACCATCGCCATCTTGCGTTACACAGGCGGGGCGAAGGCAGGTGGTATTGCCTTTGAAGGTGCTGCGGTCAATGATCATGCGGCCAGCCACGTTAATGATGGCACCGCCCAAGGCGCCCCCTTTTTCGTCATTTTGGGTTAGCGTGTTACCTTCGAAGGTACTGTTGTAAACTTCCAGCTCCGCCAAGAACACATTATTGGCGTCGGGATCGTTCGTGCTGTTCATGATGGCGCCGCCTTCATCACCCCCGGCATTGTCTTTAAAGGCGCTGTCTCGAATGATGGTTATACCCTCATTAAGGATGGCACCCCCTCTATTACCGTGTTTGAAGCCCCACCTAGCGTAGCCGTTCTTCAGAGTGAGCCCCTCAAGCTGTAACTTGCCGCTGGGCAGCACGTGGAAAAAACGAAAATGGTTGGAAGTCTTATCGCCTCTCGGACCGTCACGGTTGATCTCAACCTTACCGGCTTCTCCCTTGATGGTAATATCGGAAGTTATGAGGGGGAGGCCATTGGGGCCATAGGGATATTCTTTCCAGCGCCTTATCGATCCATCAGGATCCGTAACTGTAATTATATCGTAGTATTCTGATTTAACCTTGGTCAGCGAGTAGACGCCCGCTTCGAGATTGATGATATCCGGCTCGGCAGTGGCATTGGCGTCCTTGATCGCTTGAATCAACGCCTCTGTATTGCCAGCCTTGACCGTATACTCCGCTGCCGATGCAGTTTGCTGTGGCGCGAAGATCAAGCCGGCTACACCAAGGAAGGGTAGAAAAACAAGCAACAGACGAGATAAATCACTGTGCTTGGAACTCATATCTCTTTTAATTTTCATTGTTATGGTGCCACTCATGGTGCCTCCACGGATCGTTCGTCATTATAAAAACGTTTTGATCACCTTTACTTATCGCATTTTCTAATCTTAAAAGCTAACTGGAGGAAGAACAGTACCGAGCAAGCCTCGCGGATGCGTAAAGCGGGATGCGTAAAAAAGATGATGCCATGCGAAAAATCATTATTGGCAGACAGGGACTGATCCCGATGTTCCGCCGCAGTGAAGCCGGATTTATGGCCTTTAACCGTGATTCCATGGCAAAAAGAGCGGGGATAGCCGCAACAGCCGCACAAGCCGAAGCCAATGGGATAAACGCCACGGACGCTGACATTAACTGCATCATTTTTCCCCCAACTCTTATAATTATCATTCATTGCGCTTGAGGCTGAGACGCGCATATAACCTGCATTAAACTGATTTGGAGTGCGCCTGTCAAGCTGTAGTGCTATCCCGGTAGCCCAACCCCGCTCCATCCGATTGATTACTTAAGCACACTCTGATCAGTTGCGCAGTTATGCGATACTGGCTGCGATCATTGTGACTGCACAAGCTATCTGGCGAAGAACTTTCAGCAACACTTAGTGAAATACACCACACCGATCCACGCCAGGTCAATACGCCTTTGGCGGCACGGGGTTAAGGCCCTCGCGGGACACGAGTGTGACTCACCGTGATCATCGCGGAACTTGCACTGGCGATATCCTGCTGGTCCAGCGGCGATCTTGCAGTTGGCGCAAGTCTGCAAGGGTGGAAAGGCCGCGAGGCTGATGACATGAAGTGGGTAAATAGGCAGTAATCTAGACTGTAATTGATCAACTTCGCAATATCCTCCCGGATTTCAGGCCTATTTGCATCCAGGCGACATAGGGCGCGCGTAGATCAGAGGTTCCTTAATACATGGCTTTACACGATTTTCACCCCGCCGTCGCCGCCTGGTTCACCCGGCACTTCGCGCAGCCCACCGAGGCTCAGGCCCAGGCTTGGCCCGCGATACGCCGTCACCAACACACCTTGATTGCGGCGCCGACCGGATCTGGCAAGACACTGGCGGCCTTTCTCGCCGCGATCGACGAACTGGTGCGCGAAGGCCTTGTCACGTCCTTGCCCGATGAAACGCGTGTGTTGTACATTTCGCCGCTCAAAGCCCTCTCCAACGACATTCAGAAAAATCTCGCGCAGCCGCTGGCTGGCATCCGCGACGAGCTGTTGATGCACCACGGCGCGGATGTCGACATCCGCGCCGTGGTGCGCACCGGCGATACACCGGCGGGCGATCGGGTGCGTATGCGCCGCCTAGCGCCGCACATCCTGGTAACCACGCCGGAGTCGCTATTCATTCTGCTGAGCTCGGACTCGGGCCGGCACATGCTGAAAACCGCGCGCAGTGTGATCGTCGATGAAATCCACGCGCTGGCCGGCAACAAACGCGGCGCGCATCTGAGCCTGTCGTTGGAACGCCTCGCCGCACTGTGTCAGGAACATCGAGGCCACCGGCCGACCCGCATCGGCCTGTCGGCGACACAAAAACCGATCAAAGACATGGCGCGGTTTCTGGTCGGTGCGGCCGGCGGCGAATGCACCATCATCGACACCGGCCACGTGCGTGCCCGCGATCTCGCCATCGAAGTGCCCGGCTCGCCGCTGCAAGCGGTGATGGGGACCGAAGTATGGGATGAAATCTACGACCGCCTCGAACAACTGGTCGCCGAACACCGCACGACCTTGATCTTCGTCAATACCCGCCGCCTCGCCGAACGCGTCGCGCGTCATCTCGCCGAACGCATCGGTGAGCAATCGGTCACGGCCCACCACGGCAGCCTGTCTCGCGAACACCGCCTCGACGCCGAACAGCGTCTCAAGGGCGGCCGCCTGCGCGCGCTGGTCGCCACCGCCTCACTGGAATTGGGCATCGACATCGGCGAGGTCGATCTGGTCTGTCAACTCGGTTCGCCGCGGGCGATCTCGATCTTCCTGCAACGCGTCGGCCGCGCCGGTCACGCCGTGCATGCCACACCCAAAGGCCGTTTGTTTCCGCTGTCGCACGACGAACTGGTCGAGTGCACGGCGCTGCTCGACGCGGTGCGACGCGGCGAACTCGATCGCATCCACATTCCCGACCATCCGCTCGATGTACTCGCGCAGCAGATCGTCGCCGAGGTGGCCAGTCGGGAATGGGACGAGCAAGCGCTGTTTGAGATTTTCCGCCGCGCCTGGCCTTACCGCGAACTCGCGCGCGATGATTACATCGCGGTGGTGCGCATGCTCGCCGACGGCTACACCACGCGCCGCGGTCGGCGCGGTGCTTATCTGCACCGCGACGCGGTCAACGGCCGCTTGCGCGCGCGGCGCGGCGCACGCCTGACCGTAATCACCAACGGCGGCGCCATTCCCGATTTGTTCGATTACGACGTGATTCTGCAACCCGAGGGCTTATTCATCGGCAGCCTCAATGAAGACTTCGCTTTCGAGAGTCTGCCCGGCGACATCTTTCAACTCGGCAACAATTCTTACCGCGTACTCAAAGTCGAGCAAGGTAAAGTTTACGCCGCCGACGCCCACGGTCAGCCGCCGACCATGCCGTTCTGGCTCGGCGAAGCGCCGGGTCGCAGCGACGAATTATCGCTGGCGGTGTCACGGCTGCGCGAACTCATCGCCGCCCGTTTGCAGGAAGGTACGGAGGCGGCGCTCGTCTGGTTGCGCGATATCCTGCACCTGCCACCCGCCGCCGCGCAGCAAATCGTCGATTATCTCGCCGCCGCGCAGGCGGCGCTCGGTGTGCTGCCTACGCAACACACCGTGGTGTTCGAGCGTTTCTTCGACGAGACCGGCGACATGCACTTCGTCATCCACGCGCCGTTTGGTTCGCGCATCAACCGCGCCTGGGGTCTCGCGCTGCGCAAACGTTTCTGCCGCAAGTTCAACTTTGAATTGCAGGCCGCGGCGATGGAAGACAGTATCGTATTATCGCTCGGGCCGACGCACAGCTTTCCGCTCGCGGAGGTGGCCAGTTATCTGAAATCGTCGAACGTGCGCGAGGTGTTGATCCAGGCTCTGCTCGACGCGCCGCTGTTCGAGACCCGCTGGCGCTGGAACAGCAATATATCGCTGGCGGTGCCGCGCAATCGCAACGGCAAACGCATCCCCGCGCAGTGGCAACGTTCGGGCGCGCAGGATCTGGTCGCGGTGATTTTCCCTGATCAGCTCGCCTGTCTCGAAAATATCGCGGGTGATCGCGAGGTGCCCGACCACCCTCTCGTCAAACAAACCATTCACGATTGTTTGTACGAGGCGATGGACATCGAAGGCCTCGAACACCTGTTGCGGCAGATCGAAGCGGGTGAAATCCATATCGCGCCACGCGACCTCGCCGCGCCGTCGCCGTTATCGCAGGCCATCCTCAGCGCGCGACCCTACGCTTTTCTCGACGACGCGCCCGCCGAAGAACGGCGCACCCTCGCCGTGCAGCAACGCCGCTATCTCGACCCGCAGAGCGCGGCGGAACTGGGCCGTTTGAATCCCGAAGCCATCGCCCAAGTGCGCAGCGAGGCCTGGCCCGAGGCGCGCGACGCCGATGAATTACACGACGCGCTCAACTTGTTCGGCTTTATCACCGAGACCGAAGGCCGGCGCGACAACCCCTATTGGCCGTCGTTATTGCAGCAACTCATCGAGCGGCGCCGCGCCACACTACTCCGCACACCGCACGGTGAAAATATCTGGGTGGCGACGGAACGGCTCGCCGAGCTGCTCCGCTTATTTCCCGCTGCGCCGCTCACGCCGCCGATTGCCCCGGTGATCGAACCCGCCGATAAAACCTGGACCGAAGCAGCTGCCTTGCGTGAAATCATGCGCAGCCGTCTCGAAGGCTTGGGGCCGGCAACAGCGACCCAGCTCGCCGCGCCACTGGGACTAGCGCTTGCGCAGATTCATTTCGCCGTCGCCGCGCTCGAACAGGAAGGCTACGTATTGCAAGGCAGTTTCACCGGCACCACTCAAGAAATCGAATGGTGCGAACGCGGACTGCTGGCGCGCATCCATCGCTACACCGTGCAGCAATTGCGCCGCGAGGTCGAGCCGGTGAGCCCCGCCGACTTCCTGCGTTTTCTGCTGCGCTGGCAACACCTCGGCGAGGCGCGCGGCGAAGGCAACGAGGCGCTGGCGGCGGTGCTGCTGCAATTGGAGGGTTACCCCATCCCCGCCGCCGCCTGGGAAGCGGAAATCCTGCCCGCGCGCATCGAGATGTATCTCACCTATATGCTCGACGCTTTGTGCGGCGCGGGACGTTTTACCTGGCTGCGTTTGCAGCCGCCCAAAGACAAAGGCGTCGACACCCGCAAGGCCGCACCGGTGCGCATGACGCCCATCGCCTTATTGCCGCGTCAACACATCAGCTATTGGCGTGACGTGGAAACCGATGCGGAACCGGCCGCGCTCTCGGCCACCGCGCAAAAAGTCGCCGACAGCTTGCAACAACACGGCGCTTCGTTTTTTATCGATCTGGTACAGCACACCGGCTTGTTGCGCACCCAAGTGGAAGAGGCCCTCGGCGAACTGGCGGCCCGCGGCCGGGTCAGCGCCGACAGCTTCGCCGGGCTGCGTGCTTTAATCACTCCCGCGCAACGGCGCGCCGGCTTCGGCCGTCATGGCCGCCGCCGCGGCGCGGTCAGCGTCGATGAAGCCGGCCGCTGGGAATTAGTGCGCCGCCCCGCGTCCGCGCCGGACAGCTCGCCGCGGCAACAAGCAGACCAACGCGTGGCGCACATCGCCCGCAGCTTGCTGCGCCGCTACGGCGTGGTGTTCCGCAAACTGCTGGAACGCGAGAGCAAACTGCCGAGCTGGCGCGAGTTGTTATACGTCTACCGCCGCATGGAGGCACGCGGTGAACTGCGCGGCGGCCGCTTCGTGCAAGGTTTTTCCGGCGAACAATTCGCCTTGCCCGAGGCGGTGGGCAGCCTGCGCGAGATCCGCAAACAGGCCGCGCGCGGCGAACTCATCGCCATCAGCGCCGCCGACCCGCTCAACCTGGTGGGCATCCTCACCCCGGGCCGGCGCGTCCCCGCCCTCGCCGGCAATCGCATCCTGTTCCGCGACGGCGTACCGGTGGCGGCGCTCATCGCGGGTGAATTCGAGGCGTTGCAAGCATCGAGCGGCGAAGAGCTCGGACAGATGCGCGCACGTTTACTCGGCAAATCTTCCAACACAAAATCGGCGGCAAGAATCGCGCTGTGATGCCGGACAAAGCGCTCGCCGTTTGACTGTATAAAGGATTGCGATGGTTATGCGGTAGACCATCATTCCACTAAGCGAAAAGCCGTTGTGTACGTACAGTGCGGTAGCGCGGAAACCTAACGGGCGTTCCGCCGCATGGCTTTTAGTGAGCAAGCCGAAAAAAATTTTGACGAAGTGAGCGAGCGGCCCCCCTTAGAAACCAAGGGATAGCCTCCGGTACTCCACAAGATTGGATCGTCATGCGCTGCTCTATATCGTGAACAGGGCAGGCCAGTGACAAGTGCAGATGCTATTTGGCGATAGCGATATACAAATGACACGGCATTATGTTGTCTTCGGCGAACGGTTTACGGCAGCTTTGAACTGAGATTGTGAGAAACACGACCCCACACAAAATTTCCGCTACGGCCTGTGCTACTTTTGTGTTACCGGCTTACACAATGTCTTTAGATATTGGTCGGGGCGAGAGGATTTGAACCTCCGACCACCACCACCCCAAGGTGGTGCGCTACCAGGCTGCGCTACGCCCCGATTTTGTAAAGATAAACTTTTTGAAATCCCGCGTAGACCGACGACGCGAGCGCGATATCATACTCGAGACAGGTGCGGGTTGAAAGAAAAATAAGCCGGTTATTTACCTTAGCTTTTTAGAATGACAAGTAAGTCTTCCAACTCGCTGCGCAACTGGCGGATCACCTCTTTGCCTTGACCGACGGGGGTCTTGAGCTTGGTGCCCGCCATGCGCTGCCGGGCACCGCCGATAGTGAAGCCTTGTTCATAAAGTAGGCTGCGGATTTCACGCACCATCACTACGTCGTGATGTTGATAATAACGCCGGTTACCTCGCCGCTTGACCGGCTTGAGTTGCGGAAACTCCTGCTCCCAATAACGCAAGACATGCGGTTTCACCGCACACAAGTCACTTACTTCGCCGATGGTGAAGTAGCGTTTGCCCGGTATCGGGGGCAGTACGTTATTATTCGCTGCTTCCAGCATAGGCCTCTACCCGTGCTTTTAATTTTTGGCCGGGATGAAACGTCACTACCCGCCGCGCCGTAATGGGAATTTCTTCACCCGTCTTGGGATTGCGCCCTGGACGTTGCTTTTTATCCCGGAGATTGAAATTGCCGAAACCAGAAAGTTTGACCTGGTCTCCCGCCTCTAAAGCATGACGGATTTCTTCGAAGAAGGCTTCGACAAAATCTTTTGCCTCACGTTTATTTAACCCCAACTCTTCAAATAACTTCTCTGCCATGTCGGCCTTGGTCAGCGCCATAGCTTACTCTCTCAAAGTGGCCCCAAACTGTTCACCCAAACGGGTCAACACCCTCTTCACCACGAAGTCTACGTCCTCGTCCGTTAGAGTGCGTGAAGAATGTTGCAACGTCAAGCCCACGGCTAAGCTTTTTTTCTCCGAATCAATGCCTTTGCCACGATAGACATCAAACAACTGCAACTCCTGCAGCAAGCCCCCCGCCGCCGCCATGATACAGGCCTTCACCGCCCCGCTGCTGATGGCTTCATTTACCACCACCGCCAAATCCCGGCGTATCGCGGGAAACTTGGAGGTTTCCCGGAAGCGGGGGATCACCGCCTCGCCTAGAGGCGCGAATTCCAGCTCGAACAGCACTGGCGCGGCACTGATGTCTAAGGCCTGGGTCACCGCGGGATGCATGAGCCCGAGTAGTCCCACTCGCCGCCCCGCGGTATCCTGAATGACGGCGGATTGGCCCGGGTGCAAGGCGGGATGATTGCCTTGCTCATAACTGAAGGCATCGTCTCCCTTACCGGTCAATCCTAACAACGCGGTCACATCGGCCTTGACGTCGAAAAAATCCACCCGGCGTTTCGTCACGGCCCATTGCTCGGGCTCGACGGTCCCGGCGGCGAGACCAGCCACCACCATATCTTCACGCCACTGGCTGCCCTCGCGCCGGTAACGGGTACCCACCTCGAATAAACGCACCCTCGCTTGCTGGCGGTTTTGATTATAGATCAGCGCCTGCACCAAGCCAGGCCACAAGGAGGTGCGCATCACCGCCAGCTCGGCGGAGATCGGATTGGCGAGACTCAGCACGGCTTGTTCCGGGTCGAGTATCTGTTGCATACGCGGATCGACGAAACTATACGTGACCGCCTCCTGATAACCGCGGTCGATCAGCAGTTGCCGCATGCGCTCCACCGCCACCCGGCCTTCGGCTTGCGGTTGAATCGCCAGCCGCGCGGCGGGCCGGTGACTCGGCACCTTACTGTAACCGTAGATGCGCGCGACCTCTTCGATGACATCCGCCTCGATGCGGATATCGAAACGAAAACTGGGCGGCACGATTTCCCATCCCGTTGGCGTAGCCATCACCGTCATGCCGAGACGGCCGAGGATGTCAGTCACCTCCTGCGCCGCCACCTCGATGCCGAGTAAACGGCGCAGACGTTCCGCGCGCAGAGTGACCGGCTGACTGGCGGGCAAATCGGCGGGACTGTCGCACTCGATGATCGGTCCAGCGGCACCGCCAGCGATCATAAGCAATAACGCTGTCGCCCGTTCCATGGCCCGCCGCGGCAATTGCGGATCCACGCCGCGCTCGAAGCGATGAGAGGAATCGGTGTGCAGACCATAGCGACGCGCGCGCCCGACGATGGCCGCCGGTGCGAAATGCGCACTTTCCAAAAACAGGTCCACGGTTTCAGCCGCCACCGCCGTGCTTTCGCCCCCCATGATGCCGGCCATGGCGACGGGGCCGCTCTCGTCGGCGATTATCAAGGTGTCATCAGCCAATTCCACTTGCTGGCCATCCAGCAAACGCAGCTTTTCACCCGACTTGGCCATCCGCACAATGACCCGCTGATTGAGCCGACCCAGGTCGAAGGCGTGCATGGGTTGACCCAGTTCCAGCAGCACATAATTGGTGACATCCACCAGCGCGCTGATGCTGCGCACACCGCTGCGGCGCAAGCGTTCCTGCATCCAAAACGGTGTCGTTGCGCGAGGATTGACGCCTTTGATTACCCGTCCCAAGTAACGGGGGCAGGCTGCGGCCATCTCAACATGCACGGGGAATTCCGCGGCAATGCCAGACGCCACGGGGACGATCTCCGGTCCGCGCAACGCGGCCTTGTTGATCACCGCCGCTTCCCGCGCGACGCCCGCCACGCTCAAGCAATCGCCGCGATTGGGCGTCAAACCCAGTTCGATGCTGACATCATCCAATCCCAGCGCTACGCGCAGATCGGTGCCTGGTGTCAACTCAGCGGGCAGTATCAGCAAACCGTCGGCATTCTCCGCCAAGCCTAATTCCTTGGCCGAACACAACATGCCTTCCGACACCACGCCGCGCAGTTTGGATTTTTCAATACGCATTCCGCCGGGCAACTGCGCGCCCACCGTCGCCACCGGCACCTTCAAATCCGCCGCCACATTGGTGGCGCCGCAGACGATCTCCAGCGGCCGATCGCCGCCGGCATTCACGCGGCAAAATCGCAAACGCTCGGCGTTGGGATGCGGTTCCACACTGAGCACTTCGCCCACCACCACACCGCTAAAGGGTGGCGCCACCGCCGCCACGGCGTCCACTTCCAAACCCGCCATGGTCAATTGGTGCGACAGCTCCGCCGTCGTCACGGCGGGGTTCACCCATTCACGCAGCCATTGTTCACTGAATTTCATCAACCAAGCCCTGAGTAGCAAGTGACAAGTAGCAAGAAGTATAAAGAAGAACAGCGTGAGCAAAATTGCTTGCTACTTGCTACTCGAATCTTGCTACTTTTGTTATCCAAACTGTTTCAAGAACCGCAAATCATTTTCGAAGAACAGACGCAAATCGTTCACGCCGTAGCGCAGCATCGTCAAACGTTCCACCCCCATACCGAAGGCGAAACCGGTGTAACGCTCGTTGTCGATACCGACATGCGCGAAGACATTGGGATGGATCATGCCGCAACCGAGCACCTCCAGCCAGCCCGTGTGTTTACACACCCGGCAACCGTCGCCGCCGCAGATCACGCAGGCGATGTCGACTTCCGCGGACGGCTCGGTGAACGGAAAATACGACGGGCGGAAACGCACCGCGAGTTCACGTTCAAAAAACTGTTGGAGAAAATCGTTGAGCATGCCTTTGAGGTCGGCGAAACTCACGTCGCTGTCGACCATGAAACCTTCCACCTGGTGGAACATCGGTGTGTGAGTCACGTCGGAATCGCAACGGTAGACGCGGCCCGGTGCAATCACCCGCAACGGCGGTGTGCGTTCCTGCATGACGCGGATCTGCACCGGCGAGGTGTGGGTGCGCAGCAGTTTGCCGTCAGGAAAATAAAAGGTGTCGTGCATGGCGCGCGCCGGATGTTCGGCGGGAATATTCAGCGCCTCGAAGTTGTAAAACTCCGATTCGATCTCCGGCCCCTCCGCCACCTCGAATCCCACTTGGCGGAACAGCTGCTCGATACGCTGCAAGGTGCGCGTCACTGGATGCAAACCGCCGCTGGTCTGACCGCGTCCCGGCAAGGTCACATCGAGGGTTTCCGCCGCCAACTTAGCGCTCAACTCGGCCTGTTCGAGCTGCGCGCGGCGCGCGTCGAGCAAATTCTGCACCTGTTCTTTGGCGCGGTTGATAAGCTGCCCCGCCGCGGGACGCTCTTCCGCTGACAAACCGCCCAACTGTTTCAGCTGTTCGGTGAGCTCGCCTTTTTTGCCGAGGAACCGCACCCGCACCTCATCCAGCGCCATGAGGGTGGTGGCCGCGGCACTCGCCGCCTCGGCTTGTTTGATGAGGCCGTCTAATTGTTGTTGCATCGCTTCCCGGTCCCACTGCAATAAAAAAGGGGAAAGGTATGTTGGCCTTTCCCCTTTCTTGTCGATCTATCGACGCGACCGCTGTGGCGGCCGCGCATCAACGGCGCGACAACCTGCCGTCAGGCGGAAAGACCGGCCTTGGCTTTTTCCGCCAAGGCGCCGAATGCCGCCCGGTCGAACACCGCCAGATCGGCCAACACCTTGCGATCAACCTCAATGGCGGCCTTCTTCAAACCGTTCATCAACCGGCTATAGGACAGACCGAAACCCCGGGCCGCGGCATTGATACGCACGATCCACAGACTACGGAACTCACGCTTACGCACCCGACGGTCGCGATAGGCGTACTGACCGGCCTTGGTCACCGCCTGGGTGGCGACCCGGAATACATTTTTACGACGACCGTAATAACCCTTGGCTTGGGCCATTACTTTCTTGTGACGGGCGCGTGCCGTTACACCACGTTTTACTCTTGCCATGGTTACACTCCTCTTTGTTTAAGCATACGGCAACATGCGCCGCACGCCGGCTACATCCGAAGAATGCACCATGGCGTTGGGACGTAATTGACGCTTACGTTTTGTGCTCTTCTTGGTCAAGATGTGATTCTTGTACCCTTGAGCGCGCTTGAACTTGCCAGAACCGGTTTTCGAAAACCGTTTGGCGGCACCCCTGTTGGTCTTTAATTTAGCCATTGATCCTCACTCCACTTCACACTTGCCGTCAGAAATGCAATTACGCTTCGACGCCCTTACCCGGTATGGGCAAAACTTTTTTCGGTCCCAACACCATTACCATTAAACGACCTTCCATCTTCGGAAACTGTTCCACCACGCTGACCTCGGCCAAATCGGCCTCGACGCGCTTCAACAGTTTCATTCCCAAATCCTGGTGCATCATCTCGCGGCCGCGAAACCGTAGAGTGATCTTGGCCTTGTCACCCTCCGCGAGAAACTCGATCAGTTTGCGCAGCTTCACCTGGTAATCCGCCTCTTCCGTGGTGGGGCGGAACTTCAGTTCTTTAACTTGAATCTGCTTCTGTTTCTTCTTGGCGGCCTGGCGCTTCTTACTCTCTTCAAAGAGATATTTGCCGTAGTCCATGATCCGGCACACCGGCGGCGCCGCCTGCGGGGCCACTTCCACTAAATCGAGCTCCATCTCTTCCGCGAGTTTCAGCGCCTCTCGGGTGGGCAATACGCCCATCATTTCGCCTTTGGCGCCGATCAAGCGCACCTGCGGTACGTTGATCTCCTCGTTAATACGGGCTTCTTTCTTGTCTGCGGTGATAGTCATTCCTCCAAAACAATACGGCCGCGGTTCGCGATACCGGCGGCAAGTTTATCCTGAAATACGGAAATAGCCATACTGCCCAGGTCTTTACCGCTACGCGTGCGCACGGCCACGGTCTCTTCGCTCATCTCCCGGTCGCCTACCACCAGGAGGTACGGCACACGCTGTAACGCGTGCTCGCGGATTTTAAAGCTAATCTTCTCGTTTCTCAAGTCCGATTTCACCCGGAAACCCTTTTCTTTCATGATCTTCTCAATCCGCAGGGCATAATCGGCCTGTCTGTCGGTGATGGTGAGCACCATCGCCTGGGTCGGCGCCAGCCAGGGCGGGAAAAATCCGGCGTAGTGTTCAATAAGGATACCGAGGAACCGTTCCATGGAACCGAGGATGGCCCGGTGCAACATCACCGGTACCTTTTTGGTATTGTCCTCAGCGACATACTCCGCGCCGAGTCGGTTCGGGGTATTGAAATCGACCTGGATGGTGCCGCACTGCCACACCCGTCCCAGACAATCTTTCAGAGAGAATTCGATTTTGGGACCGTAAAACGCGCCCTCCCCCGGCTGCAGATCCCAAGCCAGGCCTTTGGCATTGAGGGCGGTTTCCAGCGCATGCTCTGATTTATCCCAAATCTCGTCGGAACCCACCCGCTTCTCGGGCCGGGTGGAGAGCTTGATCACCACCTCGTCGAAACCGAAATCGGCATAGACCTGATAGAGCAGGTCGATGAAGGCCGCCACTTCGCTTTGGATTTGGTCCTCGGTGCAAAAAATATGGGCGTCGTCCTGAGTGAAACCGCGCACCCGCATTAAGCCATGCAGGGCGCCGCTGGGCTCGTTGCGATGACAGGAGCCGAACTCCGCCATGCGCAGCGGCAGGTCACGGTAACTCTTCAAACCCTGATTGAATATCTGCACATGGCAGGGACAATTCATGGGTTTAATCGCGTAGTCGCGGTTCTCCGACTGGGTGGTGAACATCTCGTCGCCGAATTTTTCCCAGTGACCGGATTTCTCCCACAACACCCGGCCGACCACCTGCGGGGTGCGCACCTCTTCATAATCGTGGGCCTTGAGCGCGCCCCGGACGTATTGCTCGACCTGCTGATAAATCGTCCAGCCCTTGTCGTGCCAGAACACCATGCCCGGCGCCTCTTCCTGGGTGTGAAATAGGTCGAGCTGTTTGGCGATCTTGCGGTGGTCACGTTTCTCGGCTTCTTCCAGCCGGTGCAGGTAGACGTCCAGCGCCTTTTTATCGGTCCAGGCGGTGCCGTAAATCCGTTGCAGCATCTCATTGCGGGAATCGCCGCGCCAATAGGCGCCGGCCACCTTCATCAATTTAAAGGCCTTGAGCTTGCCGGTGGACGGCACGTGCGGGCCGCGGCACAAATCGATGAACTCGCCCTGCCGATACAGGGAAAGCGCCTCGTGGGCCGGGATGTCCTCGATGATGCGCGCCTTGTATTCCTCGCCCATCTCGCGAAAAAAAATAATAGCGGCTTCGCGCGACATCAGCGTACGGGTGACCTGCAAATCGGCCGCCGCCAGCTCGTGCATCTTATTTTCGATGGCGGCCAGGTCTTCCGGCGTGAAGGGGCGTTTGAAGGCGAAGTCGTAATAAAAGCCGTCCTCGATCACCGGACCGATGGTCACCTGCGCCTCGGGGAACAGTTGCTTCACCGCCTGTGCCAGCAAATGGGCGCAGGAATGGCGGATCACTTCCAGCCCCTCGGCATCGCGCTCGGTGACGATGGCCAGGGCCGCGTCCTGTTCGATCAAATGCGAGGTATCCACCAACTTGCCGTCCAGCTTGCCCGCCAAGGCGGCCTTGGCTAGGCCGGGGCCGATGGCGGCGGCGACCTCGTGGACGGTGACGGGGCGATCGAAAGGGCGTCGGCTTCCGTCGGGCAGGGTGATGGTCGGCATGGTCTGTTCCGTGTGTCGCGGCTCAAGTGGGCGATCAGGCTGGCCATAATACAAAAGAGCACTGCGCGATAAGCGCGGTGCCCTGGATTCATCTAAAAATTGGTAGGCGCGAGAAGACTCGAACTTCCGACCCCCACCATGTCAAGGTGGTGCTCTAACCAACTGAGCTACGCGCCTGCGAAGAGGGCGGAAAGATAGCACAAAGCGCCGCCGCGAAACAAGATTGCTTGATCGATTTTGCGGCCGGTTGCTTTGCTTCTCCCTTCGCTATCCATCAAATACGGCAGTGTAAGCCCATCCAGCGGTTACTTAATGCTGGTGCCCACCGTCACCATGGGCATGGCCATGGGCAATCTCTTCAGCGGTGGCGTTACGCACATCGATTACTTCAATCTCGAAACTCAGCGTCCTACCCGCCAGAGGGTGGTTGGTATCCACGTCTATGTTCTTGAGGCCGGCCTTGACTACCGTCACATCGCGCGGTCCCTGATTGGTATTGACCTGTACCGTCATGCCCGGCTTGTAGTTGATTTTTCTATTGGAGGGATTGGCCACGTGTTTGATCGACACTCTTTGCACCGCATCCTCACGCCGCAAACCATAAGCTTTATCAGGCGGTAAAGTGACCGTGAACTTGTCGCCGGCCTGCTTGCCCGTCATGGCCTCGGTCAGCCCCACCAGCATGCCGTGCTGACCATGCAAATACACCAGCGGCTGACTCTCATACGAATCCTCAATAACAGCCTGACCCGGTTCGCTCAAACGATAATGGAAGGTGACGACTTTATTCAATTCTACCAACATGATTCTCTCCGGTTATTATCAGGTCGCGCGCATCGCCATATTATTGATGTTTTCAGGAATTGTGAACATCTAGACCAAGATGCGGCCCGCCGCATCATCGTTCGCCCGGTCGGCCCACCATGCAGATGTGGCGTCAGCGCTTGGTAGAAAAGCGCCCATCCTTCACCTCGGCATTCAATCCTGGCTCAGGCTCATCAAACGGGCACTCAATAAACGCGCCATGCCTTCCGCACCTTGGCGCATCACGTGATCATGGTTCCATTTGAACAGGGGCCGCGCGAAGGGCGCGATGATATTCATCCAACGACGATTGGTCCGTACCTGCCACTCATAGCGTACTACGGTGGCCGCTCCCTCAGCGGCGAAACGCCAGCGCCCCATTCCTTCCACTTCCCCGCTAGCCAGACCCTCGACCACCGTGAGTGGTATGACGTGGGTAACGCGCATATCGAAAGTGAGTCGATAAGGCAGCCGCCCTCGCCAGGTAAATCGGCGCACACTGCCCACGCCATTTTGGTCACCCGGCTCGAATTCCTCGACTTTTTCCACGCCTTGCCACCACAGCGGCCAATCCCGGCAATGAGAGATGGCATCACACACCGCTTGTATCGGTGCCTCTATCCGCCACTCGGTGACAAACTGAAATTGCGCCATGACCGCCTACTGACTGAAAAAATCCTTGGGAAATCCAGGATGGATTTGCAGGCCGTCCATGTCAACGGTCTCAACCAGCCTGCCGCTCCTACCGAAGCTCAGCACCTTTAGAGGAAAGCCAGTCGTTCGATCCAGCCATAACTGGTAACGGGAAACGGCGTCGATCGAGACATCGTCACCGACACTGACTCGCACATGCAGCGCTTGCTGCCCGCCTACCACCTCCACGCCCATCAGCTCGGTTTTGCCTCGCGTCCGCAGCTTTTGCACATTCTGAAATAAAGCTCCCACATCCGAGCGGTCCACCCGCTGGCCGGTGGGGCTTTGAATCAACTTGTTTTCGGGGCTCAGGTTCAAGGCTGGAAAACTGCGGTGACCAAATGGCCAAAGCGTCACTCGCCGGGTCAGCGGATCGTATACCAGCACGGCGCCTTTATACGACGTCTCAAATTCCATGCGTACATAACCGGGCTTTTTGAAATAATAACGAATGATCTCGCTTTTACCCGTGCTCAGCGATGTCAATCTCACGCCATAACTCTCGACTGTCTGATAAAAATCGATGGCGGCCCTAAGCGGATCGGCGGTATCGGCGGTATCGGCGGTATCGGCGGTATCGGCGGTATCGGCGGTATCGGCGGTATCGGCGGTATCGGCGCCAAGATGAATCATAGTGCTGGGCTCCGCTCATGATTAGCCGGACATGCTCACGACGGCGCGCGCAAAAGGCAACGCGCTGTAGTCTATAGTCTTACCTCGTCAGCCGCTCTCCACCGTCTCAAGGTGCTCGTTGTTTATTTCGAAAGCCCAAACCAGGATTTGAATAGTTTGATGCGTTCGATCTTCTTTATGTCAGGTAATACGGTATAAAACGGCGAAAAACGGATAGAGACGGTTTTTCCATCACCCCACGGCCACCAAGAGCAATAGATCAAATCATGGTGACTGGGATCGGAAGTGAAAAGCACCTGCCCCGCCCTCAGACCGCCGAAATGTTTATGGATAAATTGCACAATCTCAGGCGCGCCGCTGATATTGGCGACATCCCACCTACTGGCAAGATGGCGTTGAATCACCGCACGCACCTTGTCCTGCTCAGTCGTTCTAAACTCGCTCAACAGACATGCGAAACGATCGTCCCATTTCCATATCCCACCTTTCAGCGTGCCTACCAATTCTCTGCAAAAATTCTCTTCCGAATCAAGAAGCGGCCCCATCATCGTCACCTAATTATTCCGGGTTAAACCCGGTGTAATTCCACAGCAAAGGAAGCTCTGAATAATTCCATCCTGGAATTCTCAAAGCAAGCAAAGCGAAAAATGCGATTTTCGCTTTGCTTCATTTTCAATGGCCGGCCGCCATTGAAAATGGCGACAAGACCCTGTGCTTCGCTCTTCCCTGTGCCGCAGGAACCGCTGAATAAATCAGAGGCTCCCAATATCAATCGGGCCTGATTCTTTAATCAATCCGGTCAGTCGGCGGCGGCGAACGGGTATTTATATATAAACGTTCGACCTTCTCTCGCGCCCAGGGTGTGCTTCTCAAAAACTTCAGGCTGGATTTGATGCTCGGTTGGTGTGTGAAACACTTGATGGGAATGAGGCTTGCCAATTTTTCCCAACCATATTGTTCCGCCAGCCGGGTAACCGCCGTTTCCAGCGTAACCCCGTGCAGCGGATCCTTGGACGGCGGTTCATTCATATCGTGGCCTGATTCACTCATGGTTCGGATAGACGCGACGCTTAGCGATTGCCGCTCGTCACTCATCCTGGTCCTTGCCCGGCTCCGCTTTCTTCACGCGGATTTTATTGCCGCCCACATCCCGGCCATTGAGTTGTTTGATCGCCGCTTTGGCTTCACCGGCCCGGGGCATTTCGGCGAAACCGAATCCTTTGGATTTTCCTGTCTCGCGATCCACCACCAACTTGCAATACTGCACCGCGCCATAGGCCTGCAACATCTCCAGCACTTCACTCTCGGTGGTTTCCCGAGCCAGATTGCGCACCAATATTTTCATACTTACACCTATTGTTCCGACTGCACCTGGACCGCCGCGACTTGCAGCGGAAATTTAAGATCCACTAGCCAGCCATCGGCGAAGGAACAGTTACGCTTACTTTTCCAAACCAGACACGCCGCCGCCCCAACCGTACCGCGCTAAGGCCAGCTTCCGCAACAAGGCAGTCATTGTGACAAGAAGCCGGCTATTAAGGAACCTCTGATTTAGCGGCAGCGCCCGCGCGCCAGCGGTATAGAGCCTGCCCAAACGAGGAAAGTAAGCAAGCTTAACTATAGGCCATCAAAGTCCGGCAAACCAATTATAGCCTTTGTCTTCCCAGTAGCCGCCCGGATACCTATTGGTGACGTAAATCGCCATGATGTGCTTGGGATTCTTGAAACCCAGCTTGGTCGGTATACGCAGTTTCATCGGAAAACCATACGAACGCGGCAGTATCTGGTCATCATAGCGCAGCGTCATTTGGGTCTGGGGATGCAACGCGGTGGCCATGTCGATACTGGTGTAGTAATCGTCCGCGCATTTAAAGCCGACATATTTTGCGCTCAAATCGGCGCCGACCCGTTCGAGAAAGGTCCGGAATGTGACGCCGCTCCATTTGCCGATGGCACTCCAGCCTTCGACGCAAACGTGACGGGTGACTTGCGTGGTCTGCGGCAAAGCATTCAGCTCCCGCAGCGACCACGGCCGGCGGTCGCGAATCAAACCGCTGAGTTCGAGGCGGTAGGGTTCGGCCTCAACTACCGGCGCCTCGTCTTCATCGTAAAAAGCATTAAACGGAAACGGCCGGGTAATCGCGCTATCCGGATAGGTGGGCGCCAGTCGGTTCGGATCGAACAAAGCCGCCTGAACCCGATCGTTCCAGCGCGACATGCTCCACAGCGTCTTGCGCACCGTTTCTTGATTGGTGATATTGCAACCGGTAAGCAGACCGAGCGCGCCCACGCTCAGCGCTCCCTTCAGCAGTAGACGGCGTTCGAGAAATTGGCGCTCAGCCTTGCTGCACTCCACGGGGGCGGATTCGATGCCAGGCCGGCGTTTCATGATCAGCTCCTCTTGCCGGGTTGCCGGACGCGGCCGGTCCACATCGGAATAAATGTCCGCGGCACCCACATCACCATCACCACATGAATCACCACGAACGACACGATGCCCGTCATGGTAAAGAAATGCACCAGCCGCGCCCCTTCATAACCGCCCAGCAAGACACCCAGACTCTGTAATTGAACCGGCTTCCACATCACCAAACCCGACAGCACCACGAGGATGATCATCACGATGACGCTGAGATACGCCGTGCGTTGTACTGGATTATAGGTGCCGACCGCGTGACTCAACCGGCCAGAGGTAGTATTGGCGATTTCCCGCAACAGAGACTTCACGGTGATGGGCAACAAATGCTGGCGGTAATGACCCGAAAAAATGCCATGCGCCAAATAAACCAGGCCATTGACGGCCAGCAGCCACATCGCGGCGAAATGCCACTGCAAGGCCCCCGCCAACCAGCCGCCCAAGGTCAGGTCATTCGGAAACGTGAAATTGAACAGCGGTGAGGCATTGTAGATCCGCCAGCCGCTGGCCACCATGATCAGTATCGCCGCGACATTGACCCAATGGGTGATCCGTACCGTCAACGGATGCACGTTTATCAGTGTTGTATTTTCAGAAGACGGGGGTACAGGTAACGAACCTGACATCATCGGTTCCTTCTGGCCTAAGCACGCCGCATTGCGTGTTGTTATGAGGAATGTCAAACGGCGGGAATTTCGCGCCCTAACCGAACACCCTACTATTTATTTCCCGCTAAAATCATGTCGCCATGCGGCCAAAATTTGCTCGCATCACCAACATCGATTAGTCGGTGGCCATGAGTTTACCTTACACCCACTTGAACTTTGTTGAGTGCGTGGGCAAGAAAACTGATGCGATTCGCTTCACTCGCCCCTGTGCCGCAGGAACCTCTGAATAAATCAGGGGCTCCTAAAGTTTTCTCGCCCTGAAATAGCGGCCTTTCATCTTGCCGGCCGAGAGTTGCTGCAGGGCGCGCTCCACCATGGAACGTTCGATCGCCACATAGGCGTGATTATCGAAGATGTCGATTTTACCGACCTGGCTGCCGGCGATACCCGACTCGCCGGTCAAGGCGCCGAGGATGTCACCGGGACGCAGCTTGGTCTTGCGACCGCCGTCGATGCACAAGGTGACCATGGGCGGTTTGAGTGGGCGTTGATTGCCCTGCTCCGGCAAGTCGACACTGGAGGACTGCTTGACGGGACTCTTTTGATAATCCTCGATGGCAATGACCTTGTGCGACTCGCCAGCGGTGTAGAGGCTTAAAGCAAGCCCCGCTTTGCCCGCGCGTCCGGTGCGGCCGATACGATGGATATGCACTTCAGGGTCCTGGCTCAACTCGAAGTTGATCACCGCCGGCAGATCTTTGATATCGAGACCACGGGCCGCCACGTCGGTCGCCACCAGGATCGAACAACTGCGGTTGGAAAACTGCAGCAGCACTTGGTCGCGGTCGCGCTGCTCCAAGTCGCCATGCAGGGCCTGGACGTAAAAGCCCTTGGCTTGCAGGGTATCGGCAACGTCCTCACACTGTTGCCGGGTATTACAAAACACCACGCAGGATTCCGGCTGATAGTGCACCAAGAGTGCGACCAGCGCGTTCAAACGTTGGCCGTGGTTGGCCACTTCGTAAAACACCTGTTCAATCCGGGTTTGGGTGTGCGTCGACTCCACCTGCACCCGCACCGGCGACTTTTGCAGCGAGGCGCTGATCTGCTGGATGGCTTCAGGATAAGTGGCGGAGAACAACAAGGTCTGCCGGTTAGCAGGGGCGGCGGCGACCACCTCGGCGATATCGTCGTAAAACCCCATGTCCAGCATCCGGTCCGCCTCGTCCAACACCAGGACTTTCAAATGATCCAATTTCAGCGAGCCCTTGCGGAGATGTTTCAACACCCGCCCCGGGGTACCGACGATGATATGGGCACCGTGTTCCAGCGAATTCAATTGCGGGCCGGTGGGCACACCGCCGCAGAGGGTCAGCAGTTTCACGTTAGGCATGCAGCTCGCCAGCCGGCGTATCTCCTTGCCCACCTGGTCGGCCAGCTCCCGGGTCGGGCAGAGCACCAGGGCCTGCACGACAAAGTGGCGCAGATTGAGACGGGTCAACAGACCGATACCGAACGTCGCGGTTTTACCACTGCCGGTCTCGGCCTGAGCGATCAAATCCCGGCCTTGTAAAACGGGCGGCAGGCCCTGGGCCTGAATCGGCGTCATAACCTGGTAACCGAGTGATTCAAGATTGGCCACTAAAGCGGCGTCCAAACCCAGCGTAGAAAAAGAGGTGGTGGTCACGGTATATACCTAAAGCGGTTTCTGATTAAGGGTTAATGGGTTCATCGCGCACGTCGCCGGCGAGCGCCGTCAGTGCCTTTACCAGGCTTGACCGGGCTCTGGCGTTATCGATAAGGACAGCATGGGGATGGCGAGACCGTCGCGCAAAAATGAGCGGCCACTATACCGATTATCGCGGCGTCTGGCTGGTACTAGTGGCGATTATCAAGCGCACGGTCTCCTTGCCGCGGGTTCAGGAGCGGCCGCCTCGCCAAACTTTCACATCCATGCTATGTTCCGCCCCTTTCAGACTACCCGAGAACGTTATGAGCCTGTGCCCCTGCCTGTCCGGCAAAGAATACAACGCCTGCTGCGGCCCCCTCATCAGCGGCGCGCTGGCCGCGCCCACCGCCGAGGCCTTGATGCGCTCGCGTTACAGCGCCTTCGTCAAGCGCGAGACCGGCTATCTGGAAGAGAGCGTGCATCCAGAGCATCGCGCGGATTATGACCCGGTCGCCGTGCAACAATGGGCGGACAATTCGGAGTGGGTCAAGCTCGAGATACTCAACACCAGCGGCGGCGGACCCGACGATCAAGAAGGCACCGTGGAGTTCCTCGCCACCTATCGCCAAAAGGGCGTGACTCACGTCCACCACGAGGTGGGGCAGTTTCTCCGTCACGACGGGCGCTGGTATTACACCGACATGAAAATCACCAAGCCGGTTACCGTGCGTAACGAAGGTCCGAAGACCGGCCGCAACGACCCCTGCCCCTGCGGCAGCGGCAAGAAATATAAGAAGTGTTGCGGCTGATCGCTCATCCCTCACTCGCCAAGATGAGCACGAGAATCGCGGGCAATCATCGGGAATATATCGATAGCGCACCCTGCGCCTCAACTCAGGCGCCACTATCCGGCCTTCTCACTTCAACAACGGATGGTCCTTCGGCAGCTGATTGGCATACCAAATGGCCAGTTTATGCCGCATCGACTGTTGCGAAACTTGGTCTTCCGGCAGAGCTTGTATGAGTCCGTCGCGGACGAAGAGCCGGTAGAGATAAAGGATTTTTTCGCTCGCGGCATCGGTCGGCTCGAACTTGGCGGCGCCGCGCGCCTCGGCGTATTTCACGCCGACCAGAATCGCCGCCTTCACCAACTCCGTTTCATGCTTGAGCTTCTTCATGGCGATCTCATCGTGTAGCGAAGCTGGATGGTAACTAAGACCTCCCCGTTTGGCAAAACACGCCACCTTCACCAACCTTAGGTTATAAACCGGAGGTGACCACTAGACCCGGAGAAGTCCAGTCTCATCATGGCCACGATATAGGGCTGTGCCATGGCCTACCGGTAACCGATGGCCAGCGGGCCATTCCTATAGGCGCAGGCGGCAAACTCGCCGGGGACAAATTGATCGCGGGGCACCTCGGCGATGGCCGCCATCACCCGGGGATCGAGCCGGTCCTTAACGGTCCAAGCCCGGGTGGCCTCCGCCTCGTTCTCGATATCGCGCGGCATCCGTGTCTTGCCGTCCATGTTCCCGCCTGCTGCCTCAACGGTTGTGCCGCCGACATCCGCCGTGCGGCCCGCCCCTTACTTGGGTTATCATAACCCTCCTATTGAGCAGCAGGTTTCCCTACGGTTTATCTCATGTCGAATCAGCAGTCAGCCCGGCCACGGCATGCGACCGTCGGCGTCAAAATCGGCCACGTCACCGTCGGCGGCCACGCCCCGGTAGTGGTGCAATCCATGACCAACACCGACACCGCCAACCCCGCCGCGACCGCCGAGCAGGTGTTTCAACTGGCCCGCGCCGGCTCGGAACTGGTGCGCATCACCGTCGATACCGAAGAAGCCGCCCGCGCCGTGCCGGCGATCCGTGAGGAATTGGACAAACGCGGCTGCAAAGTGCCGCTCATCGGCGACTTTCATTTCAACGGCCACAAACTGCTGAGCTTGTATCCCGAGTGCGCTCAGGCGCTGGGTAAATACCGCATCAATCCCGGCAACGTCGGCCGCGGCAAAAAGCGCGACAGCCAATACGCCACCCTGATCGAAACCGCCTGCCGCTACGACAAGCCGGTGCGCATCGGCGTCAACTGGGGCAGCCTCGACCAGGAACTGGTGGTGCGGCTGATGGACGACAACACCCAATCCGCCCTGCCGCGCGACAGCGCGGAAATCATCCGCGAGGCCATGGTGATCTCCGCCATCGAGAACGCGCGGAAGGCCGAAGAGCTGGGCTTGCCCGCCGACCGCATCATTCTTTCTTGCAAGATGAGCGGCGTGCAGGATCTGATCGCCGTCTACCGCGAACTCGCCGCCCGCTGCCACTACGCCCTGCACCTCGGCCTCACCGAGGCCGGCATGGGCAGTAAAGGTATCGTCGCCTCCACCGCCGCGCTGGCGGTACTGTTGCAGGAAGGCATCGGCGACACCATCCGCATCTCGCTCACCCCCGAACCCGGCGGTGACCGCAGCCAGGAAGTGATCGTCGCGCAGGAAATCCTGCAAAGTCTGGGACTGCGTTCCTTCACCCCGGCGGTGATCGCCTGCCCCGGCTGCGGCCGCACCAGCAGCAGCTACTTCCAGCAACTGGCGCGGGACATCCAAACTTATCTCCGTCACCAAATGCCGGTGTGGCGCAAACAACACCCCGGCGTCGAAACCATGACCGTGGCGGTGATGGGCTGCGTGGTCAATGGGCCAGGCGAGAGCAAACACGCCAATATCGGCATCAGCCTGCCCGGCACCGGCGAGATACCGGTGGCACCGGTCTACGTCGATGGCGAAAGAACCGTCACGCTCAAGGGTGAGCGCATCGCCGAGGAATTCCAGGCCATCGTCGACGAGTATGTGCGCAGCCATTACACCGCCCTGCCGGGCTGAGTTTTTTGCATCACGCAGGGTCCGCGGCTAGGCCGCAAGCAACGTTTACCTCTCTCACGGAGGTCAGCCAACAAGACAAAATACGTCGGGCCGCGTGCGCGGTGTGAATATTCCACTGATATAGTCGCTTGCGGCATGTTAAATATAGCCACCATGAATGTGGCCGACGATACGCCGTTGGCCCACGCTATGAGATGCCCGGTTTTATTCGCCACCACCAATCAATGAACGACATGGAGAACATCGATGCGACGGACGCTGTTACTGCCCCTGCTCGCCCTTAGCCTCATATCGGCCGGTCTGTCCGCCGAAACCACCCAGGAAAAGGGTCTGGCCATCGCCAGCGAAGCGGATCGCCGCGACACCGGCTTTCAGGATTTCACCGCTGACATGACCATGATCCTGCGCAACCGGCAGGGCGACCAAAGCGTACGCGCCCTACGCTCGCGGACCCTGGAAGTGAAAAACGACGGCGACAAAAACCTGGTGATCTTCGACGAACCGGCGGATGTCAAAGGCACAGCCTTTCTCAGCTATACCCACGCCACCCAACCCGACGATCAATGGCTTTATCTACCGGCCTTGAAACGCGTCAAGCGCATCGCCTCTTCCAACAAATCGGGACCATTCATGGGCAGCGAATTCGCGTATGAGGACATCTCGTCGCAGGAACTCGCCAAATACACCTACAACTATCTGCGTGATGAAACCCTCGACGGCCAAGACTGTTACGTGGTGGAACGCCGGCCGGCCGATGAATACTCGGGCTACACCAAACAACTGGTGTGGGTGGACAAACAACACTACCGCCCGTTGAAAATCGAATTTTATGATCGCAAGGACAGCCTGCTGAAGACACTCACCAATCACGGCTATCAGCAATACTTGCAGCAGTACTGGCGTCCCGACGAGATGCGGATGATCAATCATCAAACCGGCAAAACCACCGTCCTCAAATGGAAAAATTATCGATTCCGCACCGGCCTCGGCGAGCGGGATTTCGACCAGAACAGTTTGCAACGGGCCAAATGAATGAGGCCGGGGTGCTTCATTCCGTCCGCGCGGCGGATCCTGATCGGCGCGGCACTGCTGTTCGGCGGCATCGTCGGCCAAAACACCTACGCCGGCGAATGGTCGGGGCGGATCGGCGCGGAACTGCGGCTCTTTACCGCCGCCCCCCTCGATACGCGCCAAGGGGAAGACAATCTCTCGCTATTCGCCGAGCCTGAATATTACGCGAGCTGGAACGACGGAAGGGACAGCCTGACCTTCGTGCCTTTTATTCGTTGGGATCAGCACGACGCCGAGCGCAGCCATGCCGACATCCGCGAGCTGACCTGGCAACACGCCGCGCAAGATTGGGAATTGAGCGCCGGCATCCGCAAGATTTTTTGGGGGGTCACCGAATCGCAGCACTTGGTGGACATCATCAATCAAACCGACTTGGTGGAAAATCCCGATGGCGAGGAAAAACTGGGGCAACTCATGATCGACCTCGCGCTGATCCGCGACTGGGGCACGCTCGATCTGTTTATATTGCCGGGATTCCGCGAACGCACTTTTCCCGGCGTGGAAGGCCGGCTACGCCCGCAATCGCCGGTCGATACTTCGCAAGCCGTCTACGCCGCTTCGGAAAAACAACGCCACCTCGACGCCGCACTGCGTTGGCGTCACACCCTCGACGATTGGGACGTGGGGCTATCCCACTTCAGCGGCACCAGCCGCGAACCGCGCCTGCTACCCGGCCTCAACGACCGCGGCGAAGTGGTGCTGATTCCGCACTACGATCTCATCGATCAAACCGGGCTGGACCTACAGCTCACCCGCGCAGCCTGGTTGTGGAAACTGGAGGCGATACGCCGCGTCGGCCATGGCCCCGCTTATTACGCGGCCACCGGCGGATTCGAGTACACCCTCTCCGGCCCGTTCGACACCGCAACCGACCTGGGGCTGGTGGCGGAGTATCTCTACGACGAGCGCGGCAACGCCAGCCCCAATCCCTTTCAAGACGACTTCATGCTGGGCTTGCGTTTCACTTTCAATGATGTGCAAAGCAGCGATCTGCTGATCGCCGCGATCTTCGACCGCGAGACGCGCGCCAGTTCGTTCAGCCTGGAAGCCAGCCGGCGCCTCGGCAGCCGATGGAAGCTGGCAATGGAAGCGCGAGGCTTCGCGCATACCAGTAATGATTTATTATCACATTTCCGCAACGACGATTATCTGCAAGCCGAACTGAGTTTTTATTACTAAGGAAGCTCTGAATAATTCCATCCTGGAATTCTCAGAGCTGCCTTAAGTCGAAAAAAGCATTTCAGCCTGATATGACCGTATCAGAGCGCCGAAAAAATGCCATGTTATTCATTGGCTATTTCAAACTGTATCGTCAGCCCTTTTAATGGCGAGCCTAGACAAAACCTCGTTCAGAAACGACCTAAGCCGGTTGAAAGCGGATTTTGAGCAGCTCAGTTCGAGGGTAAAGGGCCTCACGAAACTCAGGCGCCATGAATAACATGCTCATGATGATGGAGTTGATGCTCTCCATTTATCTTGACCGTATAACCAAGAAAAACAGCGCAATCCCAGCAAGTCCTCCTCTCAAACCGAAAAGGACGACTCCTCGTTAACTCATCCTGGCAGCCAGGTTAAGGGAGAAGACGAAACCGGCGCCCGGGTGAGACCCAGGCGCGTTAAAGAGAGTGTGACGTTTTCTAAAGTCCGCCTCTACGAGGTAGGTGGCGAAGATATGGGAAACACTCACTGTCCCGACCATATAAAGACGCATTGGTTTATAAGTTAATCATCACCGCTCGCCGCGCCCAATAAATGCAACAGGCTAGTGAACAAATTGTAGATAGACACATACAACGAGACGGTGGCGAGGATGTAGTTGGTTTCGCCGCCATTGATGATGCGACTGGTCTCGAAGAGGATCAGGCCGCACATCAGCAGGACGAACATCGCCGAGATCGCCAAGGCCACGCCGGGCAGCGCCACGCCGAACAGGGAGGCCACCAGCACCGCGATGGCGCCGAGAAAAGCGACCATGATGCCGGCGAACAGGAAACCGCCCAAGAAGCTGAAGTCCTTGCGGGTGGTCAATACATAGGCTGAAAGGCCGAGGAAGATGGCGCCGGTACCTCCCATCGCCACCATCACGATCTGCGGGCCGTTGGCCATGCCGAGATAATGATTCAGGATGGGTCCCAAACCGAAGCCTAACAGGCCAGTGACGGCGAACACCACGCCCAGGCCCGCGGCGGAATCGGCGGTGCGGGGTACGACGAACCACAATAATCCCAGGGCACCGACCGAGCATAGCAGGCTGACCATTGGAGATACGTTCAGGGCCATGGATACACCCGCCGTGACCGCGCTGAACAACAACGTCATGGCGAGCAAAGCGTAGGTATTACGCAATACCTTATTGGTATCGGCGGCCAGTTGAGCGCCGCCGCGCGTGGTGGCTACGGATTGCTGATACGGATTCATGGTAAAAAACCTCCTGTTGACTCGATGTGATATTCAATATGCGGCCTAGCTTACTGGCGCTTGTCTCAAAAAACCAGCTTGGGGCATAACTCGCTACGACACCTCAAATCCCCAGCCCGTCAAACACCTAGCGAATTTAAGGTAACTTCCGGTGAATACTGATATTCCACAAACAGGAACGAACTCGCGAACACCGAATCCTGTGACTGCCGGACGCCCCACAAGTTCAGCTTGCGACTCCGACCTTCCTGCCCATCCCCTGCCGGCCGGCGATCCACGCCCCGGCCAAGATCAAAGCGCCGCCCAGCCATTCGCGGGCGCCCAGCATCTCCCCCGCCAGCCATTGCGCCGACACCGCGCCGACTACGACCTCGAGCAGCAAAATCACCGAGGAGCGGTGTACCGGCAAACGCGTCACCCCGTACACCAGACAGATGCTCGCCAGGGCCACGCCGAATACCCCCAGCAGCAAGGTCACCGGCAAGGCCGCGCCCTGCCACTGCACTGGGCCGCCGATACCGGCCAGCGCCAAGCCCCCCGCCAACAAACTCACGCCGACCCACGGCACCACGGTCTTCAACGCGATGGACACGCCGTCGGCCTTGCGGATGAGCACATTGGCCAGGCCAAAACCGATACCGGACGACAAGGCCAGCACATCGGCGCGGCCCTGCGGCCAGGGCATGCCCAGCTGCGGGTCCCATAAAATAACCAGCGCGCCGCCCAGCGCCAACAGCAGGGTGACCCACGCCCCCGGCGGCAAATGTTCGCGCAATAACAGCCGGGCCAGCAGCACCGCCCACACCGGCGAGAGATAGAACAACAAGAGCACCCGCACCACTTGGCCATCCACGATGGCAAGGATGAAAGCGGTATTGCACCAGCCGCTGGCCAGCGCCAGCGCCAGCAATAAACCCGCCCGCCGCGCAATATGCTCACGCTGCCGCCATAACCAGGGCAGACCCAACACACAGGCCGCGCCGAACAAGACAAAAGTCGCCCACAAACCCGGCACGCCCTGCTGCTCCAGCCAACGCAGCGGCCACCACACCACACCCCAAAAAGTGGCGCTGACCAGCAAGGCGAGCACGGGCAGCAAGTCGGATCTCGAGTTGGTCGGCATCAATGGATGTCCTATACTGAACGGGCTCGCTTCTTCATGACGTCATCTGCCGAGAGTGAATACAAAATATTGAGGGCTACCCACGCGCCGGCGGACCGGGGCGTTCCTTATCCCGTCATGATAACGGACTGCCGCCGGACCTGTTGAACAAAAACACTTTTGATAAGCGACCATGAATCCCGATCTGCACAAACTACAAGCCTACCCTTTCGAAAAACTCGCCGCGCTCAAGGCCGGCATCACGCCGCCTTCGGATAAAACCGGCATCGCCCTGTCCATCGGCGAGCCCCAGCACAGCGCGCCCGCCTTCGTGGTCGATGCGCTCATCAACCACGTGCAGGGCCTGGCTCATTACCCGCTCACCAAAGGCACGCTTGCCTTGCGCGAGGCCATCGCCGCCTGGCTGACACGGCGCTTCGCGTTGCCGGCCGGCGCCATCGATCCCGAACGCCACGTCATTCCGGTCAACGGCACCCGCGAAGCCCTGTTCTCCTTCGCACAGGCGGTGATCGACCGCAGCACGCAGCCGCTGGTGGTGATGCCCAACCCGTTTTATCAAATCTACGAAGGCGCCGCCTTGCTGGCCGGCGCCGAGCCGTGGTTTCACAACACCACCGCCGACACCAGTTTCGTCCCCGACTTCGCCGCCGTGCCCGCCGCGGTGTGGCGGCGCGCCCAGCTGGTCTATCTCTGTTCGCCCGGCAACCCCACCGGCGCGGTGGCGGACGAGGCCGCCCTGCGGCGACTGATCGCCCTCGCCGACCAATACGACTTCATCATCGCCGCCGACGAGTGTTATTCGGAAATCTATCCCGACGAACAGCGTCCGCCGCTCGGCCTGCTCGACGTCTGCCGGCGCATGGGTCGCGATGATTTCCGCCGCTGCGTGGTCTTCCACAGCCTGTCCAAACGTTCCAACCTGCCGGGCCTGCGCTCCGGCTTCGTGGCCGGCGACGCCGAGATTCTCAAGCACTATCTGCGCTACCGCACCTATCACGGCTGCGCCTTGCCCCCGCCGGTGCAGGCGGCCAGCAGCGCGGCCTGGGGCGATGAACAGCACGTGCGCGCCAACCGCGACCTCTACCGGCAAAAATTCAGCGCGGTTTTGCAGATACTCCAACCCGTGCTGGAGGTCTCCGCCCCCGACGCCAGTTTCTATCTCTGGCCGCGCACGCCCATCGACGAACAAGACTTCGCCCAACGCCTGTTCACCGCCCAGCACGTCACCGTGTTGCCGGGCAGTTATTTATCCCGCGAGGCCCACGGGATCAATCCCGGCCGCTACCGGATCCGCCTGGCCCTGGTGCCGCCCCTGGCGGACTGCGTCGAGGCCGCCCGCCGCATCCGCGAATTCGTCGACACACTTTAAAACGCAGCGCGTGACCAATCCGTTATAATGTCGGCCTTTCAGCGGCCAGCGGGCCGCCGTAACGTAAGTGGAGTGGATGATGGACGTTATTAAAAATCTGATCGAAGCCGCCTTTGAACGCCGCGCGGAGATCACCCCGCGCAACGCCGACCCCGCCCTCCGCGAGGCGGTGAACGGCGTCATCGAGCAACTCGACCGCGGCCAGCTCCGCGTCGCCGAAAAACAGGGCGGCGACTGGGTGGTGAATCAATGGCTGAAAAAGGCCGTGCTGCTGTCCTTCCGCATCAACGACAACGAAGTGATCCGCGGCGGCGACACCCATTACTACGACAAAGTGCCAATGAAATACGCCGACTACAACAGCCGCGACTTCCGCGACTCCGGCGTGCGCGTGGTGCCGCCCGCGGCCGTGCGCAAAGGCGCGTACATCGCGCCCAACGTGGTGCTGATGCCCTCCTACGTCAACATCGGCGCCTACGTCGACAGCGGCACCATGGTCGATACCTGGGCGACGGTCGGCTCCTGCGCCCAGATCGGCAAGAACGTCCACCTCTCGGGCGGCGTCGGCATCGGCGGCGTGCTCGAACCAGTGCAGGCCGGTCCCACCATCATCGAAGACAATTGCTTCATCGGCGCGCGTTCCGAAGTCGTCGAAGGCGTGATCGTCGAGGAAGGTTCGGTGATCTCGATGGGCGTCTACATCGGTCAAAGCACCCGCATCTACAACCGCGAGACCGGCGAGATCAGCTATGGCCGCATCCCGGCCGGCTCGGTGGTGGTGTCGGGCAACCTGCCTTCGAAAGACGGCAGCTATAGTTTGTATTGCGCGGTGATCGTCAAACAAGTGGACGCCAAGACCCGCGGCAAGGTTGGCATCAACGAGCTGCTGCGCAACATCTGAGATGACGGTCCTCTACGGCATCAAGAACTGCGACACAGTGAAAAAGGCCCGCCGCTGGCTGGCCGAGCACGGCGTCGCCTACCGTTTTCACGATTTCCGCGCCGATGGTCTCGACGAAAAACAGCTCGCGCGCTGGGTGAAGCACCTCGGCTGGGAGCCGGTGCTCAATAGCCGCGGCACCACTTGGCGTAGCTTGAGCGAGGTGCAGCGCGCACAGGTGGTCGATGCGCGCGGCGCCATCGCCGCAATCCTAATGCAACCGGCACTGATCAAGCGGCCGATACTCGAAAACGGCGGCATCTTGCATATCGGCTTTGCCGAAACCGATTACGCCGCGCTGCTCAAAAAATAATCCCACGACTCGAACCGCAACGAGACCAATGTGAACATGGACCACTCCCCCACCCTCGCCCTCGCCTTCGACCTCATCCGCCGCCCCTCGGTGACGCCGGAAGACGGCGGCTGTCAAGAGCTCATCGCCACACGGTTGGCAGCGCTGGGTTTCGTGAGCGAGCACATGCCTTTCGGTGAGGTGAAAAACCTCTGGGCGCGGCGCGGCACGAGGCGGCCGCTGTTGGTGTTCGCCGGCCACACCGACGTGGTGCCGCCGGGACCCTTGGACAAATGGCAGTCGCCGCCTTTCGAACCCGAGATACGTGACGGCATGCTTTACGGCCGCGGGGCCGCCGACATGAAGGGTAGCATTGCGGCGATGGTCACCGCCTGTGAACGCTTCGTCGCCACGCATCCCGATCATCGCGGCGCCATCGCCTTTCTCCTCACCAGCGACGAAGAAGGCCCGTCGGTGAATGGCACGGTGAAAGTGGTGGAGGCGCTGGAGGCGCGCGGCGAAAAAATCGACTGGTGCCTGGTCGGCGAACCCAGCAGCACGCAGCAGGTCGGCGACGTGGTGAAGAACGGCCGGCGCGGTTCACTCAACGGCCGGCTCAGCGTGCATGGCATACAAGGCCATGTGGCCTATCCTCATCTTGCCGACAATCCCATCCACCGCGCCGCGCCGGCGCTGGCGGAGCTGGCCGCTATCGAATGGGACCGCGGCAACGAATTTTTTCCCGCGACGAGTTTCCAGATATCCAACATTCACGGCGGCACCGGCGTGGAAAACGTCATCCCCGGCGAGTTGGAGCTGCTGTTCAATTTCCGCTATTCCACCGCCCTCACCGCCGAGGAGATCAAGCGCCGGGTGCATGACGTGCTCGACCGCCACGGCCTCAAATACGAACTGGACTGGAAACTCTCCGGCGAGCCCTTTCTCACCGGCCAGGGCGAATTGGTAGAGGCCACCCGCGCCGCGGTGCGCGCGGTGAGCGGCATCGACACAGCGCTCTCCACCGCGGGCGGCACCTCGGATGGCCGTTTCATTGCCCCCACCGGCGCGCAAGTCATTGAACTGGGTCCGCTCAATGCCACCATTCATAAACTCAATGAATGCGTAGGGG
Source organism: Gammaproteobacteria bacterium (assembly GCA_023266095.1). Lineage (GTDB taxonomy): Bacteria > Pseudomonadota > Gammaproteobacteria > DRLM01 > DRLM01 > CAKKSB01. The sequence continues at coordinate 76,654 of JAHFRV010000009.1, forward strand.
CCGCGGATCTCGACACCCTTTCCAGTCAATACGAGGCGGTCTTGCGCTGTTTATTGACAAGGCGTGACGCGGCCGGTCAGACCGGTTACTCTTTAAATAGCGACTAATGGTTTTCAAATTGCGTCCGAAAACCTGGTAAGACCCCTGCTGGTGGCCTGTTATCCTACATATTGCATAAAGGGTGGCTATGGAACAGGACGATATATCAAAAGATCGGCGGTTATTTTCCCGCATCCCTTTTAATGGCCACGTCACCCTCATCAACGATGAGGGCCAGTGGGTCTGTAATTTGGTGGACATTTCGCTCAAAGGCGTCTTGATAGATCAGCCCGCTGAATGGACCGGCAAACTAGGCCAGTCCTTCCAATTGGAAATCAGCTTGAGTGAGGGCAAGGTCAACATCCTCATGGACGTAACCACCTCGCACATCCGCGATCAACGCATCGGCTTCTGCTGTACCCACATCGACCTAGAAAGCATCACCCATCTGCGCCGTCTGTTGGAACTCAACATCGGCGACGAAGAACAGATGAACCGAGAACTCTCCGCTTTGATTTACAACATCTGCAGGTTGGGCACCAACGGGCGCTGAGCGACAACACCTTGCGTAATCACCGCTCCCGGACACGCCCGCTTATGGCGCGGATTTACCCTACCCGCGTCCACCGCGCGAATAACCAGCTCTACCCTCTGCAGTGGCGGTGACGGCTGAGATGAGGCTCGGCGATACCTCGGCGCCATACATCTCTTCCAGGTGACTCTGAATCTCCCGTACGTTCAATCCCCGCACATAGAGAGAGATGATTGTAAGCGCCAAATAAACCACACCCTATCGACTTGACCTGTTTTGCCAAAAATTTTAGTTGGTTTATTACAGGCTCTTTGGTCGCTTTGCTGCTGGGTGTTGCTTGCGTTGCTATCGGCAAAAGGAGAAAAAATGAATTTCCTTCTAACCCTACGCTCAAGCGGGACTGGCTTACAGCGGGCTTTCGCCCGCTTCCAGCCAGCCCCTTAGCTCCACGTTGAGGCTGTAGAAAAACCCAAAAAACCCGCCAACGTTTTTGGCATAATCGGCTTACTGAAACGGAACGCTGAGGGGGCGGCATGGCGCGGTATAAACCAATCCACGAGGGACTGAAACTTCTGGCGGTGGATTTTGACCGGTAGGTGATTCCCGGTCGTTTTGAACATGCGCTCTGTCATCTCGTAGATCACGAGCTTGATCTCTCTTCCTTTCATATCCGCTACAAGAACGACGACAACGGTGCCTCTGCTTATCATCCTGCTGGCCTATAGCCGGGGCATCATCGGCAGTCGCAAGATCGAGGCGACCTGTCGCGAGAACATGCTCTTCATCGCCGTCTCGGGCGACAGTCAACCTCATTTCACGACGCTTGCAGCCTTTGTCTCGGAGCTCGGTGATGACGTGGCGAAGCTGTTTGACCAGTCTCGGACTGCCTAGATGGTCGCTGAGGATGCGGTAGGTGTCGCCGCCTTTGATCAGGTAGTCCGGCACATGCGCTTTGCTGCCGTAGACGAAGCGGCTGACGACGGCGCCGCTGCCGTCGAGTTCGGCGATGGGGTTGAGGGCGTCTTGGTAGAGGAAGCCTTGCGCCAATGTGCCGTCGATCTTTTTGCCGATGCGGCGGTTGCGGCCGTCGATGAGGTAGTCGATGTTTGTGATGTCCTCACCCCCGCCCTCTCCCGCGGGGAGAGGGGGCGAGAAGCTGGCGTGGCGCAGGTTGCCGATGACGTCGTATTGATAACGGGTGGTGCCGCTCGCGTTGGTTTTGTTTTGGAGTTCGCCGTTGGTGGTGTAGGCGTAGCTGGCGCCGTTGTAGCCGGTGAGGCGGTCTTGGGCGTCGATGCTGGCGCTGATGGCGCCGCGGCGGTCGAGGCCGCCGATGCGGTTGCCGTTGCTGTCGTAGTCGCGTAGCCCACGCGCAACGTCGATAACGGGTGTCCATGTTTTATTGTTCGTCGTGTGCGTCATTTTTATTTTTCCGCGTGGGCACGGAATGCGTGCCCACCCTACCAGGCTCCAGCAGATTGATGGTAAAGAAGTAGGTGCCCCCCGGCACGCGATGGCGACGATAGTTCGGCATGGACGCAGCGTATCATTTCACAACCATGCGGCGGAACGCCCCTTGGGCTTCCGCCCTACTTGTTGATCCGCCTTACGCGCGTTGACAACTTCTTTGCTTCTGCCGCAACGTTATCCAGAGCCAAATTGGTGTCGCTGAGCAAAGAATGACGAATCCCCTTTAGTGCGGACTCGTCAAGGTTTAATTTTAGAATTTCACTCGCGATCAAGATTCTTCGGTACATGTCGGACGATTTCCACGATTCATCGTCTGGCTTCCCTGACAGGATCTTTGCCGGAAAATGCTGTATGCCATCCTCCAAATCCTCATAGATCAACTCTGCAAGTTCCGAGCTGCACAGATCTACCGGCCACTTGTTGTAGAACTCGTCGATGGATATCGATCCCTCCAGCGCCCGAAGGCACATAGTGGCCATATGCCGTCTCCACTTTTCAAACATCGTCACTTCCACGGCCAGTGCTTCACAACACCGGGAATATCAATATGCGGCCGATTGACGATTTGCCCTCCCGTCTTAAACTTGTGCCAGTCAGCCCGAATGACGTTTTTCCCGAACCGATCTATCCCGACACCGCCACCGCCGGCATTCGGGTAACGTCGCGCCCAAGCGCTCAACCCAGCCTTACTCGCAGCGGCGCCACCAAGCGCAACACCACCAACGACATTCCCAGCGGTGCTAGACCAACCGTATTCGCTCGAACACTTGTTGACTCCCCCATCAATGCCTGCGGTATCTCGTATATCCTGTAAATCACCCATCCCCAGTGTGATCGCCTCGTACACACCATCCCCAAAACCTGTTGCTGCATCAACCAATCCCTGCGGCAACGGATCGCCTATCGCCCACAGCCCATAAGGATCGATGTAGCTGAGAGGATTGTTCCCCACATAGGCATACAGGTTCGTATCCCCACCGCCGAAGAGAATCGGATCCTTCGCCGTCCACCGCCCCGTCTGCGCATCATAATCCCGCGCGCCGAAGCGGGTGAGTTTGGTGTGCTGATCATAGATGCCGCCGGCGAAGCCGAAGGGCTGGAAGCCGGGGTTGGTGTCTTGGGTGATGGTGCCGAATTCATCATAATCCAGTCGTTGGGCGATGCTGCCATCGGCAGTGTTGACTATCAGCCGCACCCTATCGCGCTGGCGACAGTGGCGCCGTTTTGTTTGACTTAAGAGAGCCGGCCCGGCGTGTCGTAGATGTAATCAGATTTAAATAACATCATCGCCTTCAAGTGTTGGGCTTCATTCCACATCATCGTCCGTGCGATATTTCCGCGTGGGCACAAAAGACGTGCCCACCCTACCCGGCTGCCGTTCATTACGTTCATTTGTTCCGCGTGGGCACAAACATCGTGCCCACCCTACCAGGCTACCGCGCTACATGGCTTTGCACGCATTCCGCCCTACGGTCCTTGTTATAGTAGTTCCACCGCTCTATCTCTGACCTGCAGAGAAGCCTTCTTCACCCGCCAGATATTGCCAGTCTTGTTGAGAGTGACCTGTACCGTTCCTTTAGTTTTTGAGCCTTTCACGTTGCACTTAAATGTTGCAATCCCCCAGCTACCAGCGAATTCAAGCTCGTATCCAAATGGAGATAATTGAACATCAATGTTGTTTCCAAATTCACTGTTGGCGGTTGGCGATTGCATGATGAACCTTTGGGCTTCAATAAATGCATCGCTGTTAACCGATACAAAATAACCAACCAAGTATGAAAATAACCCAATGGTCAAAACGACCACCGCCACCTTTATAGCTTTGTGACTACCTAAAATTTTCGCATTTTTAGCGTCCGCGACCATAAATTGTAAACTCTGCTCCTGCAGCCGCACTTGCCGAAATGCCTGTTCCCCGATTTGTGAATGAAACTTTGGGGCTTGCAAATGAACCATACGGATTTATTGGCAGGGCAGAAGAACCATTTTGCACGCCAGCATTAAAGCCAAGTCCCGCCTTCAACGGACCAATACGGCCTCCGACTTTGCCATACACATCAAATCCTTCTCCGCTGCTTTTATCACAAGGATCTGAGCCTGGTCTTTTTGCGAGTGGATCGTAATCGAAACCCCCACCAATTCCATATCCAATACGAATATTAAGGAACGGCTGCCCTGTAACGGCGTCTCGACCAAACGTCATTCCACCACCAAAACCTGCATAACCCTCAATGCCAAAGGACCATAATCCTAATGAATCAATAAAGTTGATAGGATCGTTATTAACATAACCGAACAAGTTTGAGTCCCCTCCATCAAACCCAATCGGATCCTTCGCCGTCCACCGCCCCGTCTGCGCATCATAATCCCGCGCGCCGAAGCGGGTGAGTTTGGTGTGCTGATCATAGATGCCGCCGGCGAAGCCGAAGGGCTGGAAGCCGGGGTTGGTGTCTTGGGTAATATAACCGAACTCATCGTAATCCAGTCGCTGTGCGACGGTGCCGTCGGTGGTGTTGACGACCAGTCTCGGACTGCCTAAGTGATCGCTGACAATGCGGTAGGTCACGCCGCCTTTGATCAGGTAGTCCGGCACGTTGAGCTTGCTGCCGTAGACGAAGCGGGCGACGACGGCGCCGCTGCCGTCGAGTTCGGCGACGGGGTTGAGTTGGTCTTGGTAGAGGAAACCTTGAACCAGCGTGCCGTTGAGCTTTTTGCCAATTCTGCGATTTCTTCCGTCGATGAGGTAGTCGATGGTCGTGCCGCCGGGCAACGCGACGTGGCGGAGATTGCCGATCACATCGTAGTTGTAAGTGGTGGTTGTTCCGGAAACGGTTTTGGTCAGCAGTTCGCCGTTGGCGGTGTAGCCGTAGGCGGCGCCGTTGTAGCCGGTTAAACGATCTTGGGCGTCGACGGTGGCGGTGATGGCGCCGCGGCGGTCAAAGCCGCTGAGGCGGTTGCCGTTGCTGTCGTAGCTATAGCTGGCGACGGTGACGCCGTTTTGTTTGACTTGGTAGAGCCGGCCCGGCGCGTCGTAGAGGTAGTCATAGGTGGTGGTGACGCCGGCTTGGGTCTCGATCTTTTGGGTGATGCGGCCGAGTTTGTCGCGGGTGTAGGCGGCGTTGTAGAGCGCGCTGCCGCTGTACGCCGCCGAGTGGCCGGCCAGTTCGGCGAAGCCGTTGTAGCTCTGCGCGGTGCTTACGTTTCCTAAGGCGGTGGCGGTGAGCAGGCCGTTCTGCGCATCACGAGTGAGGGTTTCCGCGCCGGCTAGTGTGAGCAGGCCGTCGTTGTCGTAAGCGTAGTTGATGGCGCTGCCGTTGACGGATAAGCCGGTTACTTGAAACGTGTTGTTGTAGCCGCGGCTGACGCTGCCGGCCACCGCTCCGCTCCAGGTTTCATTTACAGGCAGGAAGCCGTCGTAGGTGTAATCGAGGGTGTCGCCCGAGGGCGCGGTGAGGCGGGTCACTTGCCCACGAGTGGGATCATAGCTCACGGCGATTTGCCCTTGCGGCAAGACGACCGCGCTCAAACGGCCGCCGGTGTCGTAGCTGAAGTCGATGCGCTGATTATCCGGCCGGGTGATTTGGGTGAGCTGCTTGTCGAGGTTATAGCTGTAATGCGTGACCGTCGCGCCGCCGGACAGCGCGGGCGGCGTGTAGTTGTCTTGCTGATCGACGGCGGTGTAACTGAAGGTATGGGCGCCGCGGCCCGGCGGGGTGATCGAGGTCACGTTGCCGTTGGCGTCGTAGCCGTAGGCGATGTGGCGGCCGTCGGGCAAGGTCTGTTGCGTCACCCTGCCCGCGAGGTCGTATTGGAAGTTCATCGCCCGGCCGAGGGCGTCGGTGAGTGACGCGACGTAACCGCCGGGGTTGTAGGCCAGCGCGACGGAACGCGTGTCCGCGCCCGTGCCTTGATTGATGCCTTGCAAACGGCCGCGGGCGTCGTAACTCCAATTGATCGCTTCGATACCGCTTGCCTGGGCGCTAAGCAGACGGCCTTTGGCGTCGAGCACCGCACTGCTCTGCCGCGACAGCGGCGTGGTGTCGGTGAAGCTGCGGTCGGCGGCGTTATAGCTGCTGGTATAACTGCGGCCGTTGATGCTGAGGGTCGTGGTCTCGTTGGTCAGGCTGAGCGGGTCGCCCGCCGTGGCGAGTGTGGCCGTGCGGGTGGTCGTGGACGTTGATGTCAAACCGCTCGGCGTGGTGATGGTGGTATTTTTGGGCAAGGGCGCCTGCATGCCGAAGCGCGGATCGGGACCATGCAGGACGCTGATCAGGGTGCCATCCGGTTCCAGCCGCGTCTCCGTGCCGTCGGGCTTGAAGGTGGTGATGGCAAGGGTGCCGTCGGGCGCGGTGTTGGTGCGGCGCACATCGCCGATCGGCAGCCGTTCCACCGCGTAACTGGTGGTGCGGCCCAGCGCCGAACTCATGCTGACGTGGTAGCCGGTTTCGAGATCGGCGCGGGTCAGGTTCCAGAAACCGCCCGCGGCGTTTTCATCGCGGGTCAGGCGGCCGAGGGCGTCGTAGGTCATGTGCGAGGTGTTGTTGCGCGGATCGGTGAAGCTGAGCAGCAAGCCGTCGGCGGTGTAAGTCGCTTGATAGGATTCGCCGGCGGGGTTGGTGATGTGAGTGAGGTAGCCATTGGCATTCAAGCTCAGCGCAGTGCGCTGGCCGTCGGGCGCGACGATGGCGGTGGGCTGGCCGAGACTGTCGCGTTCCACGGTGGTGAGGTTGCCGTCGCCGTCGGTGACGGTGGTGAGATGGCCATTAGGGTCATAGTTGAATTGGTAGAGCACGGCGCCGGTGCGGGCGTCAAGGGTGCGGAGGTGACGGCCGGAGGTGGCGAAGTGATAGAGCTCGGTGTCGTCACGCGAGGCGATTAGAAAGTCGTCGAGCGACACGCCCGGCAAGGCAGGCGCCACTTTGCGGATGCGGTGGTTGTTCCAGTCCGCGATATACAGATGGCCTTGGGCATTCACCGCCACTGTGCTAGGGGCGCGCAACGAGGCCTGGGTGGCGGGACCGCCGTCGCCGCTGTAGCCAAATGAGCCATTGCCCGCCACGGTGGTAATGATGCCGTTGGGGTTCACCTTGCGGATGTTGTTGAAGGTTTGGTCTGCGATGTACAGATTGCCATGGGGATCCACTGCCACGCCAGTGGGGTCAACCAATCTGGCCTGCGAGGCAGGTCCGCCGTCACCGCTGTAACCCGACACATCTGTGCCCGCCACGGTAGTGATGATGCCATTGGTATCGACTTTGAGAACGCGGTTGATACCCCAGTCCGCGATGTACAGGTGACCATGGGCATCCACCTCCACGTAATAAGGAGCATTAAATCCGGTCTGGGTGGCGGGACCACCGTCGCCACTGTAATTCCACGAGTAATTCCACGAGCCATTGCCTGCCACGGTGGTGATGCGGCCGCTAGGGTCGACCTTACGAATACGGAGGCTGCCGCTGTCCGCGATATAAAGACTTCCATCGGACGCCACAGCAACAGAAACTGGGGAAAGCTTCGCTGCGGTCGCAGGTCCGCCATCACCGCTGTAACCCTGCTCACCTATACCGGCCACGGTGGCGATGACCCCGCTGGGATCCACTTTGCGGATACGATGATTAGACGAGTCCGCGATGTACAGATTGCCCTGGGCATCCACCGCCACACCAGAAGGGAAAGACAACTCGGCCTGGGTGGCGGGACCGCCATCACCGTTGTAGCTCGACACACCTGTGCCCGCCACGGTAGTGATGATGCCGTTGGGGTCCACCTTGCGAATGCGGTGGTTGCCATAGTCCGCGACGTACAGATGGTCCTGGGCATCCAGCGCCACACCAGAAGGCAAAGACAACCCGGCCTGGGATGCGGGTCCGCCGTCGCCGCCGTAACCCCCCGAACCATTGCCCGCCACGGTGGTGATGACAGAACTCCCCAAGCCCTGAGCGTCGAGGGTGACGCCGTCGCCGCGAGACAGGGTTTGCGCCGTGGCATTGTAGCGATGGTGGACGTCGAGGGCCCAGCCGCCCAGACCCTGCGCGCGGCTATCTCCAGTCCCTATCGACTGAGTGTGTTCTTGCCAAGTGATGATTTCGCCACGGGAGCGATCGCCGCTGATGGCGCGGCCGTTGGCCGAAAACGCCGCGAAGGCCGAGCCGAATGACGCGGGTTCGAGGTAGACGGCGTTGTAAGCATAACCGATTCTGATCGTTGCCAGTTGTTTGCCTTGCAGCGTATTGCCGTAACCATCGCGCCCATCCCAGGCAAAGGTGTAGTGTTGATTCGGCAATGCGGCAAAGCTTTGCGTAAATTGGCGGCCCGCTACCTCGATGACGAGATCTATACGCTTGAGGCTGGCGGGGAGGGTGGCGCCGCTCAAGGGGATCTCCACGATATTGAATTTCCGCCCCGGCACACGGTCGCTGCGATAGTGCAATGAAAAGGGCGTGCCGGTGATGGGCAGCGCCTCACCGAGGGTCTGGTTCTGACACTCGATGATGGAGCCGCCCTGACAGTCGGGTTTGTCTTCGGTCTCCGCCACCTTGGGCGGGAACGGCGGATTGGGTGGCGTCGCGTCCGGCGGCGGGCCGAAAGGCCAATTGCAGTCCCAGGGCGTGAAGTGTTTGACCGGCACGCGCCACAGGCTTTTGCCGGGCGAATATAGCGTGGCGAGTTGGGCGCGTTCGGCATCGGTAATGTTGAGTGCCGCGAGGGCGGCGGCGTTGGCGGGGTTGCCGCTGCCGTCGAGGTCGAGATTGGCGAGGCCGTTGCTGATGCTCAGCACCTTGATGATGCGGCCGTTGTCGGAGGGGATCCACGCCGCTCGTTCGCGGTTGTAATACCCCGCCGGCACGATGCCGCCCAC
>JAHFRV010000093.1 GCA_023266095.1 Gammaproteobacteria bacterium
GGGGGAAAAGGGCGTTTATTCTTCCTATACTCTGCGCTGCCAATGCCTTGCGTTTTGCTTCACCCATCAGGTGAGTCCTCCCGTATCTCAATTCGCCGCGCAAACCCACAGCCAGTAAGCACATAGCTTATCAGTGACACTGATCAACTGCCGTTTACAGGATAAGGGGTTACATATGCAACCCGGTCTTCGCCGTTAGTGAATGTGCCAAAACCAAATCTCGCTGGCGTCGAAATAGCAATGCCTCCGGCAAGCCCAGTCGTTGCGCGCGTCGACCAAATCGATATGTCCGCCGGCGTAACTGGGAATCCGCATAAAGGAAACGATGCCTGTCTTGTTCCATAGCTCGCGAAACCCGCTGACGAAGAAGGTCTTGTTATTGTACTTCTTGGGCGCGCCGAGGATGTCTCGCTCGATTAGTTGCGCCAAACCGTTTTGACCGGGTTCCACGAGCTTGCCTTTGTAGTTCCCTTTCTTGATGGCGATGCGTCCGCGAATGGGAACGTGACAGCCGATCAACGCCAGACTCATCCGCACGGCACAGGTATTTCCCCATTCCGGTTTGCCGATTAAATCGCTCCAGCCAAGCGACTCATAGAGCTGATTCGTATGGCGCACAGGGATAGCGGGTTTCGAGGACGCGGGCGACTGCGGTGGCGGCGTTTTCGTGTGCCTTGGCGCTTTCGCGCATCGCTTTGAAAATCGCCTCGTCGACTTCATGCGGCGGGACGGTAACGTGGCTCAGACACCACCGCTTGCCTTCGCTGATATCGATGACGCCGGAAAGGTACAAGTGGGCTTGCTCCCTGGCGAGCCGCGGCGCGACCGTTGGCGACCAGCCCGGTAATGGGGGACTGAATGGTATACCATCCGCCAAGCGCAGTAACCGTTCGACCGACATTCGATAAGGCTGCACCGGTTCGGTCGTCGATCCTACTGCCGCACCGGCGCAATTCACAGTTATTGCGGCAATTGAAGCCACGACGGCAGCCAGTTGTTTTACCCACCCCGACCCTGTCCCGTTCCAGGGCGCTTGTAGTTCCTTTTCACTCCATCGCCACTTCACCGCTGCGTCCCGCTGATGTGATTTAGTGCAGGCTAGCCCGGATTATTGTTTTTAGCAACCTATGGAGCCGGGTCGCCTTCGGCAGCCCTCCGCCCGTCCCGATTTTGATAGAAAAAGTCACGTAACCGCTCCCGGCCCCGGCCGGGCCGTATGGCGCCAGGGCGCCCACAACGTCAGTATTGCGAGCGCCCGCGCTCTTCGCCACTACGTCGTGATGGGCCGGCACCTCCGGCACCAGCGCTGCGGGCATGCCGTCGCGCCAAGAGGGGCAGACCGGCTCGCCGCTCAAACTGAGGAGTATCTGACTCGTATGCTGGCGATTATTCGTCGAGCGGCGCCCGCGAAGCGGGGTGGACGGCCGTGGGGAATGAGGCGCCATCAATAGCGGTTTGACCTCTTTGCCACGCGGGCGGAGACTACTATCTTAAAATGATGGCGCTATTTCCCTTTACAGCTTTTTTACACCGCCCTCCTTTGTTGCAGGCAATTTCTACAGGTCTTCGTACACTTCTTCTCAGTCATCTCATAGGGAGCATCCTATGGACATCTTCTGGTGCGTATTGCTAGTCGTGTTTTATCTACTGGTCCTTGCGCTCGTACTGGGCTGCGAGCGGCTGTGATTGCGGAGGTGATATGAGCATCGTCTACCTGATCGGCGGCGGCTTGGCCGTGTTGATTTTCGCTTATCTCGTCTACGCCCTCATCAAGGCGGAGGACTTCTAAATGACGCAACAGTCCTGGCTATTGCTGGCAATCTATCTCGCCGTGTTGTTGGCGACGGTCAAACCCATGGGCTGGTATCTGGTTAAATTGATCGAAGGCGGCCCGCGCTGGCGGCCGCTGGCGCGGCTTGAGAGCGGCCTCTTCCGTCTGTGCGGTATCGAAGCACAAGAAATGGGCTGGCGCCAATACGCGCTCGCCCTACTCTTGTTCAGTATCGTCGGGGTATTGGTAGTCTACGCCGTGCAACGCCTGCAGGGCGTACTGCCGCTCAATCCGCAGCAGATGCCGAACGTCACGCCGGCTTCAAGCTTCAACACCGCCGTCAGCTTCGTGACCAATACCAATTGGCAGGGCTACGGCGGCGAGGTCACCATGAGTTATCTCACCCAAGTGCTCGGGCTGGCGGTACAGAATTTTCTCTCGGCCGCCACCGGCATCGCCGTCGCCTTCGCCCTGATCCGCGGTTTCGCGCGGCACTCGATGCAAACCATCGGCAACTTCTGGGTGGATATCTATCGCATCACGACCTACCTGTTGTTACCGCTGTCGTTGGTTTTTGCGTTGGTATTGGTGAGCCAGGGGGTGATTCAAAACTTCTCCGCCTACCAGGAGGTCACCACGCTCGAACCGACGAGCTACGAAACCCCTCAACTGGATGCTGCGGGCAATCCAGTCAGCGAGACGGTGAACGTGCCGACGCAGACTTTGCCGATGGGACCGATCGCCTCGCAGGAAGCGATCAAGCTGCTCGGCACCAACGGCGGCGGTTTCCTCAACACCAATTCGGCGCATCCGTATGAAAATCCAAATGCATTCACGAATTTCCTGCAGATGCTCGCAATCTTTCTAATCCCGGCGGGATTGGTCTATGCATTCGGGCGCGCGGCCGGCGACACACGCCAGGGCTGGGCGATGCTGGCGGCGATGACGGTAATCTTCGTCGGCGCCGCGATCGCCGCCATGAGCTTCGAGCAGCAGGGCAACCCGCTGCTCGCCAAGCTCGGCGCCGATCAGACGGCGAGCGCGCTGCAAGCGGGCGGCAATATGGAAGGCAAGGAGACGCGCTTCGGCATCGGCGCCTCGGGGCTGTTCGCCACCATCACCACCGCCGCTTCGTGCGGGGCGGTCAACAGTATGCACGACTCGTTCACGCCGCTCGGCGGATTGGTGCCGCTGTGGTTGATGCAGCTCGGCGAGGTGGTGTTCGGCGGCGTGGGTTCGGACCTGTACGGCATGCTGCTCTACGCCATCATGGCGGTGTTCGTCGCCGGGCTCATGATCGGCCGCACACCGGAGTATCTCGGCAAGAAGATCGAAGCCTTCGATATGAAAATGGTCTCGATCGGGATTTTGATGACCCCGGCCTTGGTGCTGATCGGTACCGCCATCGCCGTGATGGCCAGCGGCGGCAAAGCGGCCATCCACAATCCGGGCGCGCATGGTTTCTCGGAAGTGTTGTATGCCTTCTCCTCCGCCGCCAACAACAACGGCAGCGCCTTTGCCGGACTCGGCGCCAACACGCCGTTCTACAACGGCTGGCTAGCAGTGGCCATGTGGTTCGGACGCTTCGCCGTGATCGTGCCGGTGCTGGCCATCGCCGGTTCGCTCGCCGCCAAAAAACGCCTGGCGCGCGGCGCCGGAACCCTGCCCACGCATGGGCCGTTATTCGTCGGCCTGCTGATCGGCACCGTACTGCTGGTCGGCGCGCTGACCTATGTACCGGCCCTGGCGCTCGGACCGGCGGTCGAGCACCTGATCCTGTGGGGCGGAAATTAAGGTGGCCCTCATGACGACAAAACAACTTTCCCTGTTCGATACTAGCCTGATCAAACCGGCCTTGGTCGAGGCCTTCCGCAAGCTCGGCCTCCGCGTCCAGCTCAGAAATCCGGTGATGTTCGTGGTATATGTCGGCAGCATCTTCACCACCGGCTTGTGGATGCAGGCCTTGTTTGGAGGCCAAGCGGAAGCGCCGGCGTGGTTCATCGGCACGATCGCGCTGTGGCTGTGGTTCACGGTGCTGTTCGCCAACTTCGCCGAGGCGCTGGCCGAGGGCCGCAGCAAGGCCCAGGCCGCGGCGCTGCGGCGCGCCAAACAAACCGTCATCGCCAAGAAGTTGCGCGAAGCGCGTTTCGGCGCCGGCGTGGATCAAATAGCGGGCACCGACCTGCGGCGTGGCGACGTGGTGCTGGCCGAGGCCGGCGACATGATCCCGGCCGACGGCGAGGCGATCGAAGGCGTGGCCTCGGTCAATGAAAGTGCCATCACCGGCGAGTCCGCGCCGGTGATACGCGAAGCGGGCGGCGACTTCTCCGCCGTCACCGGCGGCACCACGGTGCTGTCCGACTGGATCGTGGTGCGCATCACCGTCAATCCCGGCGAGGCCTTCATCGATCGCATGATCGCCCTGGTCGAGGGCGCGAAGCGCCAGAAGACGCCGAACGAGATTGCACTCACCATCCTACTGGTGGCGCTGACCTTGATCTTCCTGCTCGCCACCGTCACGCTGCTGCCGTATTCGTTGTTCGCGGTGGATGCGGCCGGCAGCGGCGCGCCTATTACCATCACCGCCCTCGTCGCTTTATTAGTGTGTCTCATTCCAACCACCATCGGCGCACTGCTGTCGGCGATCGGTATCGCCGGCATGAGCCGCATGCTCGGCGCCAACGTCATCGCCACCTCCGGCCGCGCGGTCGAGGCGGCCGGTGATGTGGACGTGTTGCTGCTCGACAAGACCGGCACCATCACTCTCGGCAACCGCCAGGCCAGCGCGTTCCTGCCGGTGCGCGGCGTCACCGAACAGCAGCTCGCCGACGCGGCGCAACTCGCCTCGCTTGCCGACGAGACGCCCGAGGGCCGCAGCATCGTGGTGCTCGCGAAACAACGCTTCAATTTCCGCGAACGCGATATTCACGCACTGGGCGCGACCTTCGTACCGTTCTCCGCGCATACGCGCATGAGCGGCGTGAATCTCGATGGCCGCCAGGTCCGCAAGGGCGCGATGGACGCGATCCGCAGGCACATCGAGGCCAGCGGCGGAAGTTTCCCCAATGAGGCGCTGCAGGCCGCGGACGCCGTGTCACGGCGCGGCAGCACCCCGCTGGTGGTCGCCGACGGCGTACGTGTACTGGGCGTGATCGAGCTCAAGGACATCGTCAAGGGCGGGATTAAGGAACGTTTCGCCGAATTGCGCCGCATGGGCATCAAGACCGTCATGATCACCGGCGACAACCGCCTCACCGCCGCCGCCATCGCCGCCGAAGCGGGCGTCGACGATTTTCTTGCCGAGGCCACGCCGGAGGTCAAGCTGGCGTTGATTCGCCAATATCAGAGTGAGGGACGCTTGGTCGCGATGACCGGCGACGGTACCAACGAC
>JAHFRV010000054.1 GCA_023266095.1 Gammaproteobacteria bacterium
CGGTTTCGTCGACCAGATCGCTAAATTGATTCCCTTCGAGCTGGGCATCACCCTCGAAAAAGCCCTCGCCCAAGAAGAGCAATTGCGGGGCCGTTACGAGCAGGAGGACGACGTGCGCGAGCTCATCGACCTCGCCCGCAAGCTGGAGGGCATGGCCCGCAACGCCGGCAAACACGCGGGCGGCGTGGTGATCGCGCCTACCGCGCTCACCGATTTCACGCCGCTGTTTTGCGAGTCCGGCGGCGACGGCACGGTGACCCAGTTCGACAAGGACGACGTCGAGGCGGTAGGCCTGGTGAAGTTCGACTTCCTCGGCCTGCGCACCCTCACCATCATCGACAGCGCGGTGAAGATCATCAACCGCCAGCGCCGCGTGAGCGGCGAATCGCCTTTAGATATCGCCTTCATCCCATTGGATGATAAGCCTACTTTCGATTTATTGAAAAGCTGCGCGACCACCGCGGTGTTCCAGCTCGAATCGCAGGGCATGAAGGATTTGGTCAAGCGGCTGCAGCCCGACTGCTTCGAGGACATCGTGGCGCTGGTGGCGCTGTTCCGGCCGGGTCCGCTGCAATCGGGCATGGTGGACGACTTCATCATGCGTAAAAAGGGCAAGGCCAAGATCACCTACCCGCACCCTTTGCTCGAGCCCATCCTCAAGCCGACCTACGGCGTCATCGTCTACCAGGAACAGGTGATGCAGATCGCCCAGGTGCTGGCCGGCTACACCCTCGGCGCCGCTGACCTGCTGCGCCGCGCCATGGGCAAGAAGAAACCGGAGGAGATGGCCAAGCAGCGCGACATCTTCACCAGCGGGGCGCGGGAGCGCGGTATCGACGCGAAGATCGCGACGCCGATCTTTGATTTGATGGAAAAGTTCGCCGAGTACGGCTTCAATAAATCCCACTCGGCGGCCTACGCGCTGGTGTCGTATCAGACCGCTTGGCTGAAGGCGCATTATCCGGCGGCGTTCATGGCGGCGGTGATGTCAGCGGACATGCATCACACCGACAAGGTGGTGACCTTCATCGACGAGGCGCGCCACATGAAGCTGGCCATCCTGCCGCCCGACGTCAATCTGTGCAGCACCAGCTTCACCGTGAAAGACGACCGGGCCATTTATTACGGCCTCGGCGCCATCAAGGGCGTGGGCACCGCCGCCACCGACAATATGGTGGAAGAGCGCGAGCGCAACGGGCCCTATAAAGACCTGTTCGATTATTGCCGGCGCATTGACCAACGCCGGGTCAATCGCCGGGTATTGGAAGCGCTGATCCGCGCCGGCGCGCTCGATAGCCTCGGCCCGCGCCGTGCCGTGCTGATGGCCTCGCTCACCGCCGCTTTGCAGGCCGCCGAACAACATGGCCGCGATTCCGCCACCGGCCAGGACGATTTGTTCGGCCACGCCGCCGCCAGCACCACCGATCATTCCGCGGTGCGTTTCGTCGACGCCCCCGAGTGGAGCGACCAGCAGCGCCTGGACGGGGAGAAGGACACCCTCGGCCTGTATCTAACCGGCCATCCCATCGAGCAGTACGAGCAGGAGCTCGCCCAGTTTGTGAAGACCCGGATCGCCTCGCTCAAGCCGGAACGGGATCAGACCGTGGTGATCGCCGGGCTGGTGGTGGCGATCCGCGCGCGGGTCAGCAAACGCGGCGACCGCATGGCTTTCGTGATTCTGGATGACCGCAGCGGCCGTATCGAACTCGCTGTGTTCTCAGAAGCCTACAACCGCTTTCGCAACTATTTAGTGAAAGATAAATTGCTGGTGGTGGAGGGCACGGTGAGCGTGGATGACTACTCCGGCGGCTTCAAAATGAGCGCTGAGCGGGTCTTCGATATCGACGAGGCCCGCGAGCAATATGCCCGCCGGGTCGAGATCGGCGTGAGCGCGGCGCAGGCGGGCAACGGTTTTCCCCATACCCTGGCCCAGGTGCTGGAGCCGTTCCGCGAAGGCCGTTGCCCGGTGTGGTTGGACTACGCCGGCGACGGCGCGCGGGCGCGGCTGGTGCTGGGGCCCGAGTGGCGAGTACGGCCCAGCGACGCCTTGCTGCACCGTTTGAAGGAATTGGCCGGCGCAGACAAAGTGCGGGTCATTTATGGCTGAGCGCGTCCGGCGACGCTAGAATAGGCCGCCGCGAATCTATCCACCCACAAGTAACGGATGTTATGAAACACAGTTTTCTCGACTTCGAACTCCCCATCGCCGAACTGGAAGCCAAGATCGAAGAGCTTCGCTTCGTCAGCAACGATAACGAGATCAACATCTCCGACGAGATCAGCAAGCTCGAAGCCAAGAGCCGCACCCTCACCGAGTCGATCTTTTCCAACCTGACTGCGTGGCAAGTCGCGCAACTGGCGCGTCACCCGCAGCGACCTTACACCCTCGATTACATTGAACGCATCTTCACCCATTTCGAGGAGCTGCACGGCGACCGCGCCTTCGCCGACGACCCCGCCATCGTCGGCGGCATCGCCCGCCTCGACGGCCGGCCGGTGATGGTGATCGGTCAGCAGAAAGGCCGCGATACCAAGGAAAAAGTCCGGCGCAACTTCGGCATGCCGCGCCCGGAAGGTTATCGCAAGGCCATGCGGTTGATGCAGACCGCGGAACGATTCAAACTGCCCATTCTCACCTTCATCGACACGCCCGGCGCCTATCCCGGCATCGACGCCGAGGAACGCGGCCAGAGCGAGGCCATCGCCCGCAACCTGTTCGTGATGTCCACCCTCAAAGTGCCGATCATCTGCACGGTGATCGGCGAGGGCGGTTCCGGCGGTGCGCTGGCCATCGGCGTCGGCGACCGGGTGCATATGCTGCAATACAGCACTTATTCGGTGATCTCGCCCGAAGGTTGCGCATCGATACTTTGGAAGAGCGCGGCCAAGGCCCCCGACGCCGCCGAGGCCATGGGCATTACCTCGGCGCGTTTGAAAAAGCTGGGCTTGGTGGACCAGATCATTAAAGAACCGCTGGGCGGCGCCCACCGCGACATCGAGACCACCGTTCAGCGCGTGAAAGAAGTCTTGCTCGAAAGTCTCGATGAGTTGAGCGAGGGCACAGCCGACTCCTTGGTCAAAAAACGTTACGAACGGCTGATGCAATTCGGCCAATTCACCACACGCACGCCGTAAGCCGGTGGATGAGCGCCGCCGCCAACCGTCTTTTTCTCCCGAAAGCCTGGCCGAGATACTGGGACATTGGCCGCCGGTAAAACGCTATTGGCTGGCCTACAGCGGCGGCTGTGATTCCCACGCCTTATTGCACGCCATGGTGCAGCTGCAACGCCGCGGCGCGATCGCGCCCTTGCATGCGGTGCACGTCGATCACGGTTTGCATCCCGCTTCCGCCGACTGGGCGCACCATTGCGCGGCGGTATGCGCGTCATTGGAGCTGCCCTTGCTGTCGCTACGCGTGAATGCCCGGCCCGCGCCCGGCGAAAGCCCGGAGGCGGCGGCGCGCCAGGCTCGTTATCGAGCCATCGCCGAGGTGATCGAACCCGGTGACTGCCTGCTCACCGCCCATCATCAAGACGATCAGGCGGAAACCCTGTTATTGCAACTACTGCGCGGCGGCGGCCCGCACGGCCTCGCCGCCATGCCCGAACTCGGGCCTTTTGCGCGCGGACAACATGCGCGGCCCTTGCTGGTCTTTCCCCGCGCCGAACTTCAAGGCTACGCCGAGGCGCAGGCTTTGCGCTGGATCGACGATCCGAGTAATGCCGACAGCGGCTACGACCGCAATTATCTGCGCCGCGACGTGTTGCCCGCTCTGCGCGGCCGCTGGCCGGCGGTGGCGCGGGTGCTCACCCGCGGCGCGGCTCATCAAGCGGAGGCCGCGCAATTGCTGGATGTCCTCGCTGCCCAAGACCTCGCGAACTGCCGCACCGAGCAACCCGCGTGTTTGGCGATTCCGGCTTTGTTGAAATTGGACGCGGCGCGGCAACGCAATACCTTGCGTTTGTGGTTGAAGAGTTTGGGTTACAAACTGCCGGACACGGTACGGCTCGCCCATGTGCAGCGCGATGTCTTGCAGGCGGCGCAAGACCGCGTGCCGGTGATGAGTTGGGAGGGCGTGGAGCTGCGCCGTTATCGCGAGCATTTGTACGCATTGGCGCCGCCGGCGCCGGGCGAGGTGAACACGATTTTGACGTGGGATCTGCACGGGCCGTTGCATCTGCCCGATGGCGCATCGCTCAGCGCGCTGCCTGCGCAGGGTAAAGGCGTGAAGGCGGCGTTGGGCGTTGAAACCGTCACCGTGCGTTTCCGCCAAGGCGGCGAGCAGTGTCGAATCTCGCCGCGAGGATCGACCCGTCCTTTGAAAAAGCTTTTGCAGGAGCGCGGCGTGCCGCCGTGGCTGCGCGAGCGCATCCCGTTGGTGTACGTCGGCGAGCGGTTGGCGGCGGTAGCGGGCTATTGGGTGTGCGCGCCTTTTCACGCCGATGTGGATGAGCGCGGCGTAGTGTTTGAATGGACTGTCGCGGCGAGCGAAACGGAACGGGCGCATGAAAAAAACTAAGACGCGATCCTTGACCTTGCTCGTGCCCGGCTTGTTCGGTCCGGCGTTGCCGCAAGGCCGCGCGCCGCTGTGGGAAACGATGTCTTCGCCGGACTTGCAGCGTTTTTTGACGCGCGCCCAGCGCGTGAATGAAGGCGGGCAAGACATGGAGCGCAGTTTATTCGCCTTGTTCGGCGCGCCGTTGAATGACGAGCGCGACGCGCCGGTCGCCGCCGTGACTCGACTATGGGATAAACACGACGCCGGCGGCTTTTACTGGCTGCGCGCCGACCCGGTGCAGGTGCGCGCCGACCGCGATCGCGTGGTGATGCTGGGCAATACGCGGCTGGATATCGCCGCGGATGAATCGCTGCAGCTGGTGAACGAACTCAACGGGCTGTTCCGCGAAGAGGGCTGGGAGTTGGAGGCCGCCAACGCGCGGCGCTGGTATCTGCGCTTGCACGGCGATCCGCAGTTGCGCACCACGCCCTTGGGCGAAGTGGTCGGCCAAGACCTCTTGCCTGCCATGCCGCAAGGTCCCAACGCGCGGCGTTGGCGCAGTCTGTTGAACGAAGTGCAAATGATGTTGCATGCCAGCGCCGTCAACCAGGCGCGGGAACAGCGCGGCGCGCCGGCGGTGAACAGTGTGTGGTTTTGGGGCGGCGGCGTGCTGCCGAGTGTGCCGCGCGGCGTCTGGTCGCAGGTGTGGAGCAATGAGGCCTTGGCCACGGGTTTGGCCGCCATGACGGATGTGCCGCATTCCAGCTTGCCGGCCGACGCGGCGGAATGCTTGGAGGACGAAACGCCGGGTGCGCATCTGGTGGTGTTGGACGGCGGCCGCGAGGCGGCGCAAGGCGCGGACGTGGAAGTCTGGCAGCGCTTTGTGCATGGCGTGCAGGACGCGTGGCTGACGCCGCTGTATCGCGCGGTGCAACAAGGCCGGGTGGAAAGCCTCACGCTGCATTTGGCGAAGAGCGGAAGTTTCATGCTTGACCGCCGCGCCGCGCGCCGCTGGTGGCTGCGGCGGCGGCCGATGGCGACCTGGTGCGGCGATAATTCATTGAGGTAAACCCTCGGCTCTGCTGGGGCCCTCATCGGAGTTTGACCGGTGCGGCGGTCGCTGTGATCTTATCCCCTCCTTGTCCTAAGGAGGGGTGGCCCGCAGGGCCGGGGTGGTTTGCGCTTTGCTAAGAGGGTCGGCTGCGAAGCGGACGGGGTGTATTGATGAAAGATGCTAGGACGGGTGAGTCTTGAAGCGCACCCACCCCACCCCCTTCGGGGGCACCCCTCCTCAACGAGGAGGGGAGAGTTATCTTCCCCCCTCATTTTTGGGGATAGGCCCCGGGGTGGTGAGAAACGAGGTTTTACCGAGAGATGAATGAGTCAGATAATAACAACCCCACGCCTTCGCAACTGAGATAAGCGAGACCCATGAAAAAAATCATCGTACGGCGCGATATCGGCGATAGCGGCCACGCGTTGCCCGCCCATCTCCATCCGGTATTGCGGCGGGTGTACGCGGCGCGCCGGTTATGTAACGAGCGGGAACTAGTCTGCTCCTTGGAAGGCTTGTTACCTTACACCAGTTTGAAAGGCATCGAGGGTGCCGTTGAACTCTTGGTGGAGGCGCTGCGCGAGCAACAACGCATCCTCATCGTCGCCGACTTCGATGCCGACGGCGCCACCAGTTGCGCGGTGGCGGTGCGGGCCTTGCGCCTGCTGGGCGCGCGCGACGTGCGCTTCGTGGTGCCCAATCGATTTGAATACGGTTACGGCTTGACGCCGGAGATCGTCGCGGTGGCCGCCGAGCAGCAGCCGCGCTTGATCATCACCGTGGATAACGGTATTTCCAGCGTCGAAGGCGTCGCCGCGGCCAAGGCGCGCGGCATGCGGGTATTGATCACCGATCACCATTTGCCCGGCGCGTCTTTGCCCGCGGCCGATGCCATCGTCAACCCCAATCAAACAGGTGATGGGTTTCCCAGCAAACACCTCGCCGGTGTCGGCGTGATCTTTTACGTGATGCTGGCCTTGCGCGCGCGGCTGCGTGACATCCAGTGGTTCGCCCGTGCCGGCATCGCCGAAGCCAATCTCGGCCAACTGCTCGATCTCGTCGCGCTGGGCACGGTGGCGGATGTGGTGCCGCTCGACCACAACAATCGCATACTGGTGAGTCAGGGTCTGGCGCGCATCCGCGCCGGGCGGTGCAACGCCGGTATCCGCGCGTTGCTCGACATCGCCGGTCGCAACCCGCAGCAACTGGTCGCCGCCGATCTGGGTTTCGCGGTCGGGCCGCGCCTCAACGCGGCGGGCCGTTTGCAGGATATGTCGCTGGGCATTAATTGCCTGCTCAGCGACGATCTCGCCGAGGCGCGCGTGATGGCGGCGCGGCTGGATCAACTCAATCAGGAACGCCGTGTCATCGAGACGCAAATGCAAGACGAAGCCTTGGCCGGCCTCGCCGAATTGCAACTCTCCGATGAAGACACCGCGTTGCCCATCGGCCTGTGTATTTATCAGGAGCACTGGCATCAAGGGGTGATCGGCATCCTCGCCTCGCGCATCAAAGATCGATTGCACCGGCCGGTGATCGCCTTCGCCCAAGCCAGCGAGGGTGAATTGAAGGGCTCGGCGCGGTCGGTGCAGGGCGTGCACATCCGCGACGTATTGGATGCAGTGGCTGCGCATCATCCCGGCCTGGTCAGCAAATTCGGCGGCCACGCCATGGCGGCCGGACTCTCTCTCTCGCGGGAAAATTTCGCGGGCTTCAGCGCCGCCTTCGACGAAGAAGTGCGCCGCCATCTCGCGCCGGAGGATTTGCGCGGCATTATTCTCAGCGACGGCGAGCTGGCGCCCGAGGACATGAATCTGGAAATGGCCGAACTGCTGCGCGGCGCGGGGCCGTGGGGCCAAGCCTTTCCCGAACCGCTGTTCGACGGCCATTTTGAAATCGTCCAACGGCGCATCGTCGGCGAACGCCACCTCAAAATGGTGGTGAAGGCGCCGGGACGCGACGCCGTGTTCGATGCCATCGCCTTCAACACCATGGACGCGGAGTGGCCGCCGAAAACGGCGCATGTCCAACTCGCTTATAAACTCGACGTCAACGAATACCGCGGCCAGCGCAGCGCGCAGTTGCTGGTGGAGCATGTGGATTTGTTGTAACTGAACGTAGGCAAGACAACTATGATTAATCTACCAAAATCATTAGATGCCTCGGGAAGCCCAGATTTCGAAAAGATACTCTGCAATGAGGTCGAAGAAATCGATGCCGGTCTGTTTCCTTTTCAGCAAGGACTGTCACGGGGTAGCTATGTCACCAGCACAAAATTCAAGACCATGCTTATCCATGTCGACGACGAAACAAAAAATTTACGAGTAAAGTTGGGAATTTTTTACACCGCGATCATTGCCGGCTGCAGTTGCGCGGATGATCCCACTCCTATTGACGAGCTTGCCGAATATTGCGAAGTAGAGCTGTGTATCGACAAAGTATCGGCGGAGACGACGATAAACCTATTGGAAGAATGAAGCGTGGTGGGGCGGAGGCCAAAGGGCGTTCCGCCGCAAGCTTGTGAGAAGAGGTAAAGTGGAAATGGCGAGGAAAGCGCATTTATCCAATCGTAACCCCCATTCGGCGGGTCGTGTTGCCCACATCCGCCCACGGCCCGCATGTCGTCCTTCTGATGGCCATTCATCGGCAGTGTCAGTTCTGTTCAAACTGGCTCACCGTGTTGCCAGCTCACCGTTATCACCCAGGTTGGTGATTAAATCGCAGCTTTAAATTCCCCACACAGCGGCGGCTCGAGATAAACGTTGTTGGTCTGGCCGCCGGAATAGGTGTGGGTTGTCTGAGCTGTGCCGATTGCGTTCAGTTGCCGAAATTCTGTTCCGATCTCCAGCCTCGCTTTCGCGGCCCGTGAATTAGTCACAAGCTCGATTGACAATTCGTCACAGCACCAGCGGTGCTGCTCTCCTATGGTAGATAGCGATGGTATACGGCATGTTCGATGAGTAATCGGACCGTCGTCTGCCGGAAAATTATCTTATGTCACTATCAATATGGAGAATCGTGTCATGTCAGAGAAAATACGTGGTTCAGATAAGTTGAAGATGCAATGCGCCGATTATCAGGCCTTGACCTGTGAAGAGATCGAGCAAGTTGCCGGCGGTGCCAGCGCATATGGTTGGACCAGTGTCTTTCCGCGGGGCATCCCTTGGCCCGAGCTGTTTGTGCAAAACCAATTCGCCACCAACCCCGTTGCACAGATGGGAACGCTGGCGCAATTGAGCAAGTTTGGTTAAATCATTCAATGCCGAAACGAGGAGGATAGTGTTATGGGGCCGACCGGACAAGCGCGAGTGGTACAGATTCATCCGACTAGACGTTGCAATCTGCGTTGTCTCCATTGCTATTCCTCCTCATCTCCTGATCAGCGCGATATGTTGGACAGCACGTTGCTGTTCGACGCGTTAACCGATGCCGCCCGCGCCGGCTACAACTGGGCCAGCATCTCCGGTGGTGAACCGTTGATGTATCCCTCTCTGGCGGCGCTGTTGGCGCATGCCCGCGCCTGCGGCATGCAAACGGCTATCGCCACCAACGGTATGTTGCTTGATGCACGCCGTCTCGATGCCATCGCCGATGTCACTGATCTCATCGCGATCAGTGTCGATGGTGTTCCGGCCTCGCACAACGCTATCCGCGGTTCGGCACGGGCCTTCGAGGTGATGGCCGCGCGTCTTGAGTCGCTGCGCGCGCGCAACATGCATTTCGGGTTCATTTTTACGTTGACGCAACACAATCTTCACGAGTTGGAATGGGTAGTGCAATTTGCGCTTGAACAAGGCGCGAAGTTGGTACAGGTTCATCCTCTCGAAGAAGTAGGTCATGCCGAGCAGAACATGGCGGGAGCGAGTCCCGATGACATCGAAACCGCCTACGCCTGGTTGTTGGGGCGACAGCTGCAGCAGGTTGTTGAGGGTAAATTGTCGATTCAGGTTGATCTGGTATTCAGCGAGGCATTAAAGGCCAACCCGGCCATGGTGTTTGCGGCAGCCGCTGCCGGTGGCGGGACGATCCCGTTTGCCGAGATCGTCTCACCCTTGATCATCGAAGCCGATGCCAGCGTGGTACCGCTGCAATATGGTTTCCCGCGTGCCTATGCGCTCGGCAATCTCAAACAGGCGCGATTGGACACGCTGATGGCGTCATGGCGCATCCAGCGCCAGGCGGATTTTTATCAATTGTGCGGCGATGCCTATCAACAGGTCGCACAGGCATCCAAACCCTATTTTCTAAGTTGGTACGACCTGGTGGCGCGGAGCGGCAGACCATCGGCGCGGCCGGATCAGCAGCGTGCCGCCGGGGCAGCCTCTGGCTAACTCCATGCCTGTATAGGTGGCGTCCTTGGCTTTGGATCCTGATGGATTTGACGCGTGCCGAGGCTGTGAGCTATGAGGGAATTGAAAAATGCTAAGGCGACTATTCCGGGAAGAGGCGTTAAACGCGCAAAGGGAACGTACTCTGGGCGACGTCATCGTATCTTCGCCTCCCACGTCGTATGTGTTCACCATCGTCGCGGTCTTGGTGATGGCCGCGTTGATCGTGTTTGCTTGTTTCGGTCAGTACACGCGCAAGGCCCATGTGACGGGTTATCTCACCCCGGATAAGGGGCTGATAAAAGTCTATGCTCCTGTCACCGGTACTTTGGTGGACAAACAGGTTACGGAAGGGCAGACCGTGAAACAAGGCGAGACCTTGTTTGTGTTGTCCACCGATCACGGCAGTCCCGAAACACCCGCCGCCCAGGCGGCGATCATCGCCAGTCTCAATGAGCGGCGCGACAGTTTCAAGACCGCGCTGCTTAACCAGGGCGAGATCGACGCCGATCAAAGACATAATCTGCAGGAACGCCTGCGAGGTTTTGAAAGCGAATTAACCCAATTGGACGCCGCTTTAAACACCCAAACGCAACGCCTCGCCAGCGCCGAGGAGATTGCGGCTCGTTATCGCGACCTTGCGGCCCGGCGTTTCGTCGCGGAGTTGCAGTCACGGGAAAAAATCGAGCAAGCACTGGAGCAACAGGGCAGACTGGAGGTATTGCAGCGCGACCGCATCACGCTGGTGCGCAACCTCGACGAGCTGCGTCGCGAGCTGGCCGGTTATGATCTCCAGGCCGCGAATCGGCGCGCCGCCATTCAACGCGACATCGAAGCCTTGAGCCAGCAGCTCACCGAATATGAGTCACGGCGCAGGATTGTGATTAGCGCGCCCGCCGCTGGCACGGTGACTGCGATTCTGGCGGAGCGCGGGCAGACCGCCGGCCCGGGCGCGCCCTTGTTGACCATACTCCCGGTACAGACCGAGTTGGAGGCGCAGCTGCTGGTGCCAAGCCGCGCCATCGGGTTCATCGAAGCCGGCCAGAGGGTGGCGTTGCGTTACCAGGCCTTCCCCTATCAACGCTTCGGCAGTGCCCATGGCCGTGTCAAAGAGATCGCCAAGACGCTCATCACGCCGGGGGAGACCACGCTGCCAGTGCAGTTGGACGAGCCTGTTTATCGCGTGACGGTGGCCTTGAGTGAGCAGAGCATAAAGGCCTATCGCCAGGAACTCAACTTGCAGTCCGGCATGTTGTTGGATGCCGACGTATGGCTGGATCGCCGGCGGATTATCCAGTGGGTATTTGATCCCTTTTATAGCGTGATGGGAAAGTTATGAGCGTGCAGGCCATTCGGCAACTCAATTTCAGCGGCGGGGCTACAACGCCGCTGATTATGCAAACCGAGGCGGCGGAATGCGGTCTTGCCTGCCTCGCCATGGTGGCGGCTTATCACGGCCATGACATCGATCTCGCGAGCCTGCGTAGCCAGCACGCCATCTCCGCCAAGGGGACCGGCTTGGCGCAGATCATCCAGATCGCCGCGCGTTTACAACTCTCGGCGCGGCCCGTGCGGCTGGAGCTCGATGCGTTGGCGCGTTTGCCCTGCCCGGCCATTCTGCATTGGGATATGAATCATTTTGTGGTGTTGGCCGAGGTGGGCAAGACAAGTGTGGTGATCCACGACCCGGCCCGCGGTCGCCGCCGCTTGAGCCGGGCGGAGCTGTCGCGCCATTTCACCGGGGTGGCCGTGGAGCTTACGCCCACTCACGACTTCCTGCCTCGCAGCCAGCGCCGGCGCATTTCCTTGACTACTTTGCTGGGTAAACCGACGGGGCTGAAACCTGCGTTATTGCAGATTTTCCTGCTCGCGGTGGTGCTGGAGGTATTCGCTATCGCCAGTCCCTGGTTCATGCAGCTGGTGGTGGATCATGCCCTGGTCGCGGAAGACCACGATCTGATTACCGTGCTGGTGCTGGGTTTCCTCTTGCTGGCGTTGTTACAGGTGGCGATCACGGCGCTGCGCGGCTGGGTTCTCATGGTCCTCGGCACGCAAGTTAATTTGCAGTTAGTCACGCATCTTTTCCGTCACCTGCTGCGTCTGCCGATGGAGTATTTTGAAAAACGCCATCTGGGCGACGTGGTGTCGCGCTTCGAGTCGCTGAACGTCATTCAGCGCACCCTCACCAGCAGTTTCGTCGAAGCGGTGGTGGACGGTCTCATGGTGATGGTGACCCTGATTATGATGTGGGTCTATAGCCCGCTGCTGGCTTTGGTGGTGTGCGGCGCGGCGCTGCTTTACGGCGCGGTGCGGCTACTCTGGTATCGTCCCTTGCGCGAGGCGGAGGAGGAGCAGATTCTGCGGGCGGCCAAGCAGCAGTCGCATTTTTTGGAGAGCGTGCGCGGCGTGCAAAGCCTCAAGCTTTTCAACCGCGGACCCGACCGGCGCGCCGCTTATCAAAATTTGGCCGCCGATCACCTCAACGCCGGTATCCGCGTGCAGCGCCTCCACATTGTGTTCAAGGCGGTTAACGGTCTGTTGTTCGGCGCCGAGAACGTGGCGGTAATCGGACTCGGCGCCGGTCTGGTGTTGCAAGGAGGATTCTCGGTGGGCATGCTGTTCGCCTTCGTGGCCTATAAACAGCAATTCACCTCGCGCATCATCGGGCTGATCGAGAAGGGGATAGAGCTGAAGATGCTCGGCCTGCATACCGAGCGCGTCGCCGACGTCGCCCTGACGCAAGCCGAAGATGAGAATCCGGGGGCCACGCTGTTGTACATGCCGCAGCGTTATGACATCGAGGTCAGGAATCTGAGCTTTCGCTACGCCGAAGCGGAGGCCTGCGTGCTCGACAACATCGATCTCCGCATCGAGGAAGGCGAATCGGTCGCTATCGTTGGGCCTTCCGGTTGCGGCAAGACCACCTTGCTGAAGATTATGCTGGGCCTCTTGCCGGCGAGCGGCGGCGAGGTGGTGGTGGGCGGGGTGGGTCTTTCCCGTATGGGAGTGGAACAGTATCGTGGCGTGATCGGCACCGTCATGCAGGAAGATCAGCTTTTCGCGGGGTCCATCGCCGACAACATCAGTTTCTTCGATCCGCAGCCGGAGCTGGAGCGCGTCCACTATTGCGCCCAGTTGGCCGCGGTGGATGAAGACATCATGAGCATGCCCATGGCCTATCACACCATGATCGGCGATATGGGCACGGCGCTGTCGGGCGGGCAACGGCAACGTCTGTTGCTCGCCCGTGCGCTCTATAAGAATCCCAAGATTCTTTTCTTGGACGAGGCCACCAGTCATCTCGATGTGGCTCGCGAACGACAGGTCAACGAGGCCATTGCCCGGCTCAAGCTCACCCGTATCATCGTCGCCCATCGTCCCGAGACCATCGCCAGCGTGGATCGGGTCATCGTCCTTCCCTCGGCCAGCCAACGAGTGGCTAGCGATGCGACTGTGCCGAGTCTCAACCAGGTGCGCTTACCACGCGCGTCGAGGTTGTAGAAATAGTCTTTTCAAAGAAACACCTTTCATACCGATATCGCTCCCTTGAAGTTATTTGCCGTTTCTCGCGGCAGTTGCGCTCGATCCGCCAGCTGGAGATGATGCCGCGTGCATAGGCGTCGAGCACGATCTTCAGCAACAGCGCCCGGATTCTAGACCGGCGCGCCGGTGTCATCATTGCGGTAACGTTGCGCGAAATCGCCTCAGCTGCCGGTCGTGCAGGCGCGTCAGCAGCCATTGCGCCGTCAGCGCGCCGATCAGCGCGCTGACCATGTCCCATTGCGAGTCCCATACATCGCCCTGCGTGCCGAGAAAGGCCTCGGCGCTGTCGCCGCCGGCGAGGGCCGTCCACCATTCGATGAGTTCATAAAAGGCGCTGAAGGCGAGGCAGATCGCGGTGACGATGAAGAGCAGCCAGCGTCCGGGCCGCAGCGGTGAGCGGCGCAGCAGGATCTCACGCGCCAGTATGGCGGGCACGAAACCTTGCATGAAATGGCCGATGCGATCGTAGTGATTGCGGCCGAGGTCGAATAGGTCTTGTAACCAAAAACCCAGCGGTACCTGGGCATAGGTGTGATGCCCGCCGACTATCAGCACCAGCGCGTGCAGGCTGAGCAGACGATAGAGCAGCGGCGTGAGCGGGAAGGCGCGGTGCGTCGTTATCAGCAGAGGCAGGCCGATGAATACCGGCAGCACCTCGAGTAGCCAAGTAAGGCGATCGTGCGGCGCGATGCCCGAAAGGATCAAGGCCGCCACCGTGATGGTGAACAGCGTAATCGCTTCGTATCTGGCTGGACTAGGAGATGAAGTCACTGCGGGTGACGGTGATGAAAGTTGATAGTGGACTAGTTCGCTTTATGCAACTGTTCGGCCGCGTATAAAGTGTTTTGCAGCAGCGTCGCGACCGTCATCGGGCCAACGCCGCCGGGTACCGGTGTGATCCACCCCGCGCGTTGTTTCGCCACTTCAAAATCCACGTCGCCCACCAGCTTGCCCTCGGCGTCGCGGTTGATGCCGACGTCGATGACGATGGCGCCTTGCTTGATCCACTCGCCTTTCACCAAGCCCGGTTTGCCGACAGCGACGACGACGATGTCGGCGCGCGTCACGTGTTCATGCAGTTTTTTGGTGAAGCGATGACAGGTGGTGACGGTGCAACCGGCGAGCAATAATTCCAGACTCATCGGCCGGCCGACGATGTTGGAAGCGCCCACCACCACCGCCTCCAAGCCTTTCAGATTCTGGCCGGTGCTCTGGAGCAGGGTCATCACGCCATGGGGCGTGCAGGGGCGCAGCGCGGGCAGGCGCACGGTGAGACGGCCGATGTTGTAGGGATGAAAGCCATCGACATCTTTGTCGGGATGGATGCGTTCGATCACGGTTTCGCTGTCGACATGGGCGGGCAGCGGCAATTGCACCAGGATGCCGTCGATGGTCGCTTCGGCGTTGAGGCTGTCGATCAGTGTCAGCAACTCGGCTTGACTGGTGCCGGCGGGCAGATCGAAGGATTGCGATACGAAACCCACGTCGTCGCAGGCTTTGCGTTTGTTGTGGACGTAGACCTCGGAGGCCGGGTCTTTTCCGACCAGGATCACCGCGAGGCCGGGGGCACGCAGGCCGTCGGCCAGCCGCTGCCGGACCCGCTGTTTGACCCCGTGGCGAATCCCGGCGGCGATGGCCTTGCCATCGATAATGTGTGCGCTCATGAGCGGCGGCCTTAGGCTTGAGAAAAAGAAGGCGAAGTTTCGCATGTGGCCATGGGCGCTTACAAGTCAGGGCGAGGCCGTCGGCGGTTTATGTTGGCCGCAGCAGCTCGATCATCCGCAGCGCGGCGTTGGATAAGGTCCGCTCCCGATGGCTGACCACCCCGAGCTGGCGGCGCAGCCGCACCCCGCGCACCGTGAATTCGTGGAGGGTTTTATCGAGCAGGGTCCGCGGCAACAGACTCCAGCCCAGGCCGATCGAGGCCATGGTTTTCAAGGTCTCCAGGTAATTGGTGGAGAGACTGGTTTTGATCCGTGCATGCAGCGGCGCGAAACTGTCTTCGAGAATTTCGCGGGTGGTGGCCAGTCGCGCAGGGAGCAAGGCCGGATGCTTGACCAATTCGGCCGCCGTGAGCTGTTTCACCCGCGCCAGCGGATGCGAGTGGCCGCAGACGAAGCAGAGCGGGTCATGCCAGATCGGCAATGTCGCCAATTGAGCGGGAGGCGCCAGCGGCAAAGTGATCACCGCCAGTTCCAGATCGCCCTGCGTCACAGCCGTGCAGGCCGTTTCCGAATCGAGAAAGTGCAGGTCCAACTCCACCTGGGGATAACGTTTGCTGTAGCCGCGGAGGATGGCGGGCAGATGATGTTGGCCGACGTGGTGGCTGGTGCCGAGCCGTAGTTGTCCCGCCACCTCCCCGGCGAGATTCTGGATCGCGCGCCGGCTGTCCTCCATCTCGGTCAAAATGCGCAGTGCGCGCGGCAGTAGGGTGCGGCCGGCCTCGGTCAAGGTCACTTGGCGGCCGATGCGGTCGAGTAAGCGGGTGGCGAGTTCGTCCTCCAGCTGGGCGACGCGTTTGCTGATGGCGGGTTGGGTGAGGTGCAGCTCGTCGGCGGCGCGAGAAAAAGACGCGGTCTGCGCCACGGCCAGAAACGCCCGTAACTGGATGGTGTTCATTGAAGTGCCTCGTTGGGATCGGATTCCCAAAGGGAATACAATAAATAAAAAATATGAATTTGTGTAATGATAATCGCGGCGCTAGTATTCGAAACCTGAGCGCGAGGATAACTGGTCATGAGTAAAACCCTTTACGACAAATTGTGGGACGCCCATGTGGTGCGGCAGAATGACGACGGCAGTAGCCTGCTCTACATCGACCGGCAACTGGTGCATGAAGTCACCTCACCCCAGGCCTTCGACGGCCTGCGCCTCGCCAAACGCGGCGTATGGCGGCGCGAAGCCAATCTCGCCACCGCCGACCACAACGTGCCCACCACCAACCGCGCGCAGGGCATCGCCGACCCCGTCTCCCGTCTGCAGGTCGAGACGCTGGACAGCAACTGCGCCGAGTTCGGCATCACTGAATACAAGATGGACGACCTGCGCCAGGGCATCGTCCACGTCATCGGTCCCGAGGCGGGCGCGACCCTGCCGGGCATGACCGTGGTGTGCGGCGATTCGCACACTTCCACCCACGGCGCGCTCGGCGCGCTGGCCTTCGGCATCGGCACCTCCGAGGTGGAGCATGCGCTCGCCACGCAATGTCTGGTGCAGAAAAAATCGAAGAACATGCTGGTGAGCGTGGACGGGCAGGCCGGGCCCGGCGTCACCGCCAAGGACATCGTGCTCGCCGTCATCGGCGAGATCGGCACGGCGGGTGGCAATGGTTACGCCATCGAGTTCGGCGGCGACGCGATTCGCGCGCTCTCGGTCGAGGGCCGCATGACGGTGTGCAATATGGCCATCGAGGCCGGCGCGCGCGCCGGCATGGTGGCGGCAGATGAAAAGACGATTGAATATGTGCGCGGCCGGCCCTACGCGCCGAAGGGCGAGTTGTGGGAAAAGGCGGTCTCGGCCTGGCGCGACTTGCACAGTGATGCCGACGCCAAATTCGATCGTGTCGTGCGCATCGGTGCGACACGCATCAAACCGCAAGTGAGCTGGGGCACCTCGCCGGAGATGGTGACGGCGGTGGATGCTCGCGTGCCCGATCCGGCCAACGAAGCCGACCTCGTCAAACGCGAAGGCATGTTGCGCGCACTGCACTACATGGGCCTCACCGCCGGTACGCCCATAACCGAAATCAAAATCGACAAGGTGTTCATCGGCTCCTGCACCAACTCGCGTATCGAAGACTTGCGCGCCGCGGCGGCGGTGGTGAAGGGTCGTAAAAAAGCGGCGAATGTGAAACAGGTGTTGGTCGTGCCGGGCTCGGGGCTGGTGAAGCGGCAGGCGGAACAAGAAG
Source organism: Gammaproteobacteria bacterium (assembly GCA_023266095.1). GTDB lineage: Bacteria > Pseudomonadota > Gammaproteobacteria > DRLM01 > DRLM01 > CAKKSB01. Next base: position 17,331 of record JAHFRV010000054.1, read on the forward strand.
GCCTCGATAAGATATTCACCGCGGCCGGTTTCGAATGGCGCGAACCGGGCTGCTCCATGTGTCTCGCGATGAACGCCGACCGCCTGGAGCCGGGCGAACGCTGCGCCTCCACATCCAACCGCAACTTCGAAGGCCGTCAGGGCGCCGGCGGACGTACTCATTTGGTGAGTCCGGCGATGGCCGCGGCGGCGGCGGTGGCGGGGCACTTCGTGGATGTGCGGGAGTGGGAGTGATTGTCCGATGTAGGGTGGGTTGGCGCGTCTTCGCGCCGTAACCCACCAAGCGTCGCGTAGCGACTCCTTGATCTCTTGATTAAGGAACGCCTGATGACGCAGCGTGGTGGGTTACGCTGCGCTAACCCACCCTGCATTTAGAACCACATTTCCATTTTTATGAGAACTTTTGCGCTATTGTGTGGGGATTTATTTAGGTGATGTTATGGAAAAATTAACGACATTGACCGGCCTGGTGGCGCCACTCGATCGCGCCAACGTTGACACTGATCAGATCATCCCGAAACAGTATCTGAAATCGATCCACCGCACCGGCTTCGGACCGACCTTGTTTGACGACTGGCGCTACCTCGATGCGGGTGAGCCCGGCATGGACCACGGCAAACGGCGCATCAACCCGGACTTCATTCTGAATCAGCCGCGTTATCAGGGCGCGCAGATATTGCTCGCGCGCGACAACTTCGGCTGCGGTTCTTCGCGTGAGCACGCACCGTGGGCGCTGCTTGATTACGGTTTCCGCGTCATCATCGCGCCGAGTTATGCCGACATTTTTTTCAATAATTGTTTCAACAACGGCATTCTGCCCATCGTACTGCCGACGGCGGCCTTGGATAAATTGTTCGCCGAGACCGTTGCCACAGCCGGCTACCGGCTCACGGTTGACTTGACGGCGCAGCGTCTCACCACGCCGGGCGGCGAGTCGTTCACCTTCGACATCGACGCCTTCCGCAAATACAAATTGCTCAACGGCCTCGACGATATCGGCCTCAGTTTGCAGCACACCGACGCTATCAAGGCCTATGAGACGCGCCGTCGCGCCGAGGCGCCCTGGTTGTTTATGAGTTAATAAATGTAGGGTGGGTTTGCGCAGCGTAACCCACCACCCGTCGCGCAGCGACTCCTTGAACTTATGAAGGAGCGTCTGGCGGCGCAGCTTGATGGGTTACGCTGCGCTAACCCATCCTACATCGACTTTGCGCCTTCGCGCTTTTGCGTTGGATGGCTTGTTTTCAATAGGGATGAACTGACATGACAAAAAAAATCGCGGTATTGGCCGGGGACGGCATCGGCCCCGAGATCGTCGCCGAGGCGATGAAGGTGTTGGAGGCGCTGCGCGCCTTCGGTTTCAAATTCGAGGCCGAGCATGCGCCCATCGGCGGCGCCGGCTACGACGCGGCGGGCGACCCGCTGCCGGAAGCGACGCTGACATTGGCCAAGCAGGCCGACGCCGTGTTGCTCGGCGCGGTGGGCGGCCCGAAATACGATACGTTGCCGCGTGAAAAACGTCCTGAGCGCGGACTGTTGCGCATCCGCAAGGAACTCAATCTGTTCGCCAATCTGCGGCCGGCGCTGCTTTATCCCGAACTCGCCGCCGCATCCAGTCTGAAGCCCGAGGTGGTGGCGGGTCTGGATATCATGATCGTGCGCGAACTCACCGGTGATATTTATTTCGGTCAGCCGCGCGGCATCGAAATCCGCAACGGCGAGCGCGTCGGTTTCAACACCATGCTCTATTCCGAATCGGAAGTGCGACGCGTCGCCCACGTCGCTTTCGCTATCGCCATGCAGCGCGGTAAACAACTGTGCTCAGTGGAAAAGGCCAATGTGCTGGAGTGCAGCGAGCTGTGGAAGGAGGTCGTGATCGAAGTCGGCAAGGAATATCCCGAGGTGGCGTTGAGTCACATGTACGTGGACAACGCCGCCATGCAGTTGGTGCGCGCGCCCAAACAGTTCGACGTGATCGTCACCGGCAATATTTTCGGCGATATTCTCTCGGACGAAGCTTCCATGCTCACCGGTTCGATCGGTATGTTGCCCTCGGCCTCGCTCGACGCCAACAATAAAGGCATGTACGAACCGATCCACGGTTCGGCGCCGGACATCGCCGGTAAAGGCATCGCCAACCCGCTCGCCACGTTGCTTTCCGTGGCGATGATGTTGCGCTACACCTTGCGCGAGGCCGGCTTGGCCGACCGCATCGAGGCGGCGGTGCAAAAAGTGCTGATGCAGGGTTATAGAACCGGTGATATTTATACCGAGGGCACCCGTAAGGTGGGCACGGCGGCCATGGGCGATGCGGTGGCCGCGGCATTGTCGGCTTGACGGGTTTTAAGCAGCATAATTCACCGTTTTATTTTTCATTTTATACGTCGACAAACATGTCGTGATGCCAAGGAGTGCGCAGCGGATGATTCGACGAGGGAATACTGGATAGCTTGCCCTCTCCCTCGAAGAGGGGTGGTGTATGTATTCACCTGGCGGCGAGTGGCAGGTGAGACACATCCCGCCGATCAGACCTGTTTTGATGCCGGACTAAAATAAGAATTACTTTAGCGTGCAACGGTACCTTCCGTGCATTTTCTGGGTGTTGTGTCTATCACTCGTTCCGTTGGCGGTGATGGTCCAAGCCTTGAAATTGCGCGAGGCCGAGGGCTTTTTTTCAGGCGTCAGCTCAGCTGTTTTCGCCGCGTTTGCTGGCCATCCCGTGTGTGTTGCTTTGGTCAGCATGCTCGGCGTGTAGACCGGCCCGCTGTGCGTCGACGTGCGTACATTCGCCGGCGGGCTGGGCGGTTTGGCGTCGCCTCGTGCAGGGCCGATCGCACCCGCTGTACACGGCCGGTCAGGCTCGTCGAAGCGACCTGTAATATATAGGTCGTCCACGGCCGAGAGGTCGACCAAAACTATCGTACTGCGGTCTGTGGTTATATTGATAGGACAACTGCCGCTCCGCCGCTTCCAGCCGGCAATAGAAGTCGAATCGGTTAAACGGATCGGGGGGCATGTTGTTCAGGGGATTGTTGCAAAACGCCTCCGCCAAGTGGATGGGGATGCGGGAAGCATAAAAGTCCTTTTCACGAAAGTCCATGGTTGTTGAGCAGCGCCGATTACGTGGTGCGGCCCTCAGGAAGCGATACGTCGCGCCGGGCGCGGATCGACCTCGGTCTCGTGACGTTGAGGTGCTGCCCGGCGTTCACCACGATACGCTACCGCGCCGCGCGTCAGGTTTCCCACCGTTTCGCGGCTATCACGGACTCGCCCCGGAAAAGGGAGGCTACTTCCCCGGCCCCGCGCAAAATAGGTCACTCAAATATGTCACTGCGCTGCGGCATGACGGCACAGGGCATCGCGATTTTTCCGCGCCAGAGCCGGGAGAAATCCGGCGTCGGCCTGGTTCGATCTGGCTCTTACCGTATGTTATCCTCTTCGCCGGTAAAGCCCCGCCGCGGAGTAAGATGCCCACCGCGCTGGCCATGTTTCCATGAATGCGGCTATTCTTGCGGCGGTAATGAATAACAACCGCGCCACACCTTTTTGAATTGGCTTGTGCGGGCATGGCACCCGGGGTGGTTAATTTTCTGATGAGGATAAGGTCATGAAACGGGTAGGACTGATCGGCTGGCGCGGGATGGTGGGTTCGGTGCTCATGCAGCGCATGCAGGAGGAGCGCGATTTCGCCGTCATCGATCCGGTGTTCTTCACCACCTCGCAGGTGGGCGGTAAGGGACCGGCCATCGGCAAAGACGTGCCGCCGCTGAAGGACGCGCGCAGCGTCGATGAACTGAAAAACATGGAGGTCATCATCTCCTGCCAGGGCGGCGAGTACACCACCGAGATTTATCCGAAACTGCGCGCCGCCGGTTGGAAGGGGTATTGGATCGACGCCGCATCGACTCTGCGCATGGACCCTGACAGCATCATCGTCCTCGATCCGGTGAACAGCGACGTGATCAAGTTCGGTCTCGCCCAGGGTGTCAAGAATTACATCGGCGGCAACTGCACTGTAAGCTTGATGTTGATGGCGATCGGCGGTTTGTATCAGCGCGGCTTGATCGAGTGGATGACCGCCATGACCTATCAGGCCGCCTCCGGGGCCGGCGCCAATAATATGCGCGAGCTGATCAAGCAGATGGGCAGCATCCACGCGGCGGTCAAGAAGGAACTCGATGACCCGGCCGGCGCGATCTTGGATATCGACCGCAAGATGGCCGAGCACATCCGCTCCGACGCCTACCCTAAGGAATTTTTCGGCGTGCCGCTGGCGGGCAGTTTGATCCCGTGGATCGACAAGCAACTCGACACCGGCCAAAGCAAAGAAGAATGGAAAGGCCAGGCCGAGACCAATAAGATCCTCGGCCGTGAAGCCAGCCCGGTGCCCATCGATGGTCTCTGCGTGCGGGTCGGCGCCATGCGTTGCCACAGTCAGGCGCTCACCATCAAGCTCAACCAGGACGTACCGCTGGATGAGATTCACGATATCCTCGCCGGCCACAATGCGTGGGTGCAGGTCGTGCCCAACGAGCGCGAGCGCAGCATGCGCGAACTCACGCCCGCTGCCGTCACCGGCACCTTGAATATCCCCGTCGGCCGTCTGCGCAAACTCAATATGGGTCCGCAATTCCTCAGCGCTTTCACCTGCGGCGACCAGTTGCTGTGGGGCGCGGCCGAACCCCTAAGGCGTATGCTGCGCATCTTGCTGGAGCACTAGTCACTCCGTGAAGAAAACTTATCGTATTGCCGTGGTCGGCGTCACCGGCTTGGTCGGCGAGACCGTGCTCGCTTTATTGGCGGAGCGCGATTTCCCGGTGTCCGGCGTGTTCGCCGTCGATGTGCAAAGCAGCCCCGGCGGTCGCGTCGGATTCAAAGATGGTTATCTGCGGGTCCACG
>JAHFRV010000055.1 GCA_023266095.1 Gammaproteobacteria bacterium
GCCATACATGTTCGAGAAGATGTGAGTCATGTTGGTGAAAATCGACAATAAACGCTCTCCTCTTCATGCTGACGCAGCATGAGGGGCAGGAATGAGGCGGTTTTTCAGCAGGCTGTTAAAGTCACGGACGAGATGCTCACGCACCGCCCCTCAGGGCAGCAGGTTGGCGACCTGTTGGGTGCGGCCTTCTTCTTCAGGGGCAAATGCGCGGACTGCCAGCGGCAGCGAGCGCGTGCTCGGGTTGCTGAGCCTGGAGACCGTCACCAGCGTCAGGCAGGTGCCGCTGCTTGCGATGGGCGCGTGCCAGGTGGCCGAGTTCTTCGACGGTTTGGGCCGCCCCGTAAGGGATGTCATCCTGCGGCATAGGCGTGCCCTCTAGAAGATGTACCGTACGGTAAAAAACTAGCAGCTCAAACGGCTGATGGCACTAAAAATGTACCGTACGTGATAAATGGGCCACGATGGTTTTGATGGGCTCCGCACCTCTATCGAGGTGAACTATGCGGCATTGGGGGTCGTTCATGATGCTTTGCCGCCGGTCCCTCCGGGATGGTTTCTAGGTACCACCCGTGCCGCGCGGTTTGACATCTGCTTCCAAACATGGGGTACCCAACGAGTTGGATGGAGCCAAGACACGCATGATTGCCGTCGAAGTCAGGGGTGGCTAGTGGGATTTCAATTCCTATGAGGTTTTGACGTACTATCACGTGGTGGCATGGGGGGCTGCTAAATCGTAACGCACTTCGAGTTATGTCCGCATGTTACTCGATTCACTCAAGAATTTTTTGAACATGGTATTTTTAATGGTATCGATGCTATGACGAAATATAACTTACCGAAATTGAAGGCCGTTTCAGGCTTGTTTACAATCGAATGGAATGACCGGCACTGGCTGGCAATGTCTGGCACTGGCTGGCATCACAGGTGAGGCTTCAAGCTCCTGCAGTTGAGCGATAGACTGTACAAAAATACAGTCTCGCAAGGACGCGGATCATGCCCCACACGGCGGCGGCCAGGACGGCCACCCGGGAGAGGGATGCTGGTCGTTACCAGCGCCACCGGCCCGAGCAAACCCTGCTCTATCGGATCGTCGAAGAGTATTACCCGGCGTTCACGGCTCATTTGGCGAAGCAGGGCAGTGAACTGCCCGGCTATGTGCAACGCGAGTTCGAGGATTACCTCAAATGCGGCCGGTTGGAACACGGCTTTTTACGGGTACGCTGTGACACCTGCCACGCCGAGCATCTGGTCGCCTTCAGTTGTAAACGCCGTGGCTTTTGCCCCAGCTGCGGGGCGCGGCGCATGGCCGAAAGCGCGGCCTTGCTGGTCGATGAGATCCTACCTGAACAGCCCGTGCGCCAGTGGGTGCTCAGCTTCCCATTTCCTTTGCGCTTTCTGTTCGCCAGTCGGCCAGCGATCAAGGGTCGGGTGCTGGGCATCGTCTACCGCGTGATTGCCACGCACCTGGTCAAGAAGGCGGGCTTGACGAAAACGACTGCCCAAACCGGAGCAGTCACCTTGATCCAGCGGTTTGGGTCCGCACTCAATCTGAATATCCATTTCCACATGCTGTTCCTGGATGGTGTGTACGTTGATCAACCCGAAGGTTCAGCCCGGTTCCGCTGGGTCAAGGCGCCGACCAGTGCCGAACTCACGCAACTGGCGCGCACCCTTGCCCAGCGCATCGGCCGCTTTCTGGAACGGCAGGGATGGTTGGAGCGGGATGCTGAGAATAGTTACCTTGCCAGCGATGCAGTGGACGACGATCCGATGACGCAATTGCTCGGGCATTCGATCACCTACCGCATCGCCGTGGGGCCGCAGGCAGGACGCAAGGTGTTTACCCTGCAAACGCTGCCGGCCAGCGACCCGGATGACCCGTTCGTGGATGGGCTGGGTAAGGTGTCCGGCTTCTCGCTGCATGCCGGTGTGGCGGCCAAAGCCCATGAACGCAAGAAGTGGAACGGCTGTGCCGATACATCAGTCGCCCGGCGGTGTCGGAAAAGCGGCTGTCATTAACGTCGGGAGGAAAAGTACGTTATCAACTGAAAACCCCGTATCGTGATGGCACGACCCATGTCATTTTCGATCCGCTCGATTTCATCGCCCGGCTCGCCGCGTTGGTCCCGAAGCCACGCGTCAACCTGACCCGTTTCCACGGTGTCTTTGCCCCCAACAGCAAGCACCGGGCGTTGGTCACGCCAGCCAGGCGGGGCAAGGGCAACAGGGCCAGGATATCCGATGAGCCCCCAACACCCGCCGAACGGCGAGCGTCGATGACCTGGGCCCAGCGATTAAAACGGGTGTTCATTATTGATATAGAAATCTGTGACCAATGCGGTGGCCCCGTCAAAGTCATTGCCAGCATCGAAGACCCGGTGGTGATCAAGCAGATCCTCGATCACCTGAAGCAGAAAGCCGAAACCAGCAAGTCCGGGGTGTTACCCGAAAGCCGGGCGCCGCCGGCTGAGTTGCGCCACGGGCTGTTTGACTGACGAGCCTAAAAGCCAATGGTTCAAATCAAAATGCTGCGCTCACAGCGCCGCGGCAGGGATTCGCCGTGCCGGATGGCGGGAAGGGTGCCGACTGTGGAGAGAGGAGGGTGAGTTTTCAGCGCACGGGGCTCCATGCCAGCCGGATTCTGGGGGCATACAGGGTTGCCAGACTGTTGCCATGCGATTCAACCACAGTCAACCACTGCTGGACCTGGGTGAAAAGAGTGTTTATTCTTCCTGTCGTTACGTTGAAAAGAGTGTTTATTCTTCCTATACGTGGCCCTGATACTCGCGGGACTTGCTGGCTGCGCCGGCAAACTAGCCGACCCGGAACCCGGCGCGACACCCAAGGCTGTTGCTGCGCCGCGACCGATGCTCGCAGCGGTGCCCGTTCCGCCGCCTACCCCTCCAACGCCGCCGATCGATCCGGTGATCGACAACTGCAATATCACCACGCCCGATACTGCGGTGACCACGGCGCTGCTGACTACGGGCACGCCCTGCCAGCCGCAGTTCGTCGCGCCGTTCGATCTGGACAATCTGCAGCACGGTTTCGATTACTACTCCTGGCTGACCTTTATTGCGCTCAATGCCCCCGAGGATGGCCAGGCGCCCGCACCGGGCAACAATGGCGATACGCAATGGGAACAATGGCGCGAAGTCTCCGATCTGATGCTGCCGGGCGGCGCCGCGCCGGCAGCCTTCGACGCGCCACGCGTCATTCCCGACGCCTGCAAGGGACTCGAGGGCGAACGCACGCTGCGCGTAGTCCGGCGTCCGACCTTGAACAAGGCGGGCACGCATTCGATCGAAGTCGCCAGTGAAGTCACGCAACCCTTCGACAGCGGGCCGCTGATCGACCAGAACGGCAACTATGTCCGCTATGAAATCCTGGTCAACGAGCCGATGTACGAGTACATCGTGCAGAATAAGCTGTACAGCAAAGCCGGCCAGGATGCATTCAGCGGTCCGGTGGCATTTCCCGAGGGCAACAACACCACCGGCACCAGCGGCACCATGGGCGCGATCATGGTCAAGGCGGCGTGGAAGGTGCTCGGCGCCGGCGACGATCCGAACCGGTTCCATATCACCGAAGCGCTGGCCTACAACCCGCCATCGGTGAATCCGAAGATCCCCGAGTCCTGCAGCCTGGTCACGCTAGGCCTGGTCGGCTGGCATGCCGCGCACAAGACTTCCGATGCACCGCAATGGATCTGGTCGACGTACGAGCAGATCGACAACGTACCTTCCGACGCGGACATCAAGAACCGCACGTTCAAATCCCACTACAACTTCTACGATCCCAACTGTAAAACCGGCGCCTGCGCGGCATTGAACGAACCACCACCGCGCCCGTGGAATCCGTCGATCCAGCCCTTCCCGAACGGTTTCCGCAGTCAGATCTCGCGGGTGACCGCGCTGACCGATGCCACGGTGTCGCTGAACACCAGCTTCCAGGCGATTCTCGACGGTACGGTATGGCCGAACTACGAGCTGGTCAGTACGCAGTGGCCCACCGACGCTACCAGCAAGGTCGATCCGACCGGCGTCCCTGCGCCCACGTTTCTCGCCAATACGACGCTTGAGACCTACACCCAGGGCGAGGTGCCACAGGCTTCGTCGAGCTGCATGGACTGCCACAACAACGCCGGCGACACCACCGGGCGACCGTCGGACTTCACCTTCATTCTCGAACGCGCGCAGTAACCCAGCGCCCCTGCCATCACGGAACCCGATGCCATGAGCACACCTACACCGATCACACCGCTGCAATCGTTCGTCAATCTGTCCGCGCTGCTCACCGGCATCGACGCCAGCAAGCTGGCGCCCAGTGTCGATCCCAAGAACATCAAGCAGGTGTACTTCGACTATGCGCTGAAGCAGGCCGGCGCGGCCTTCGAACAACTGCTGTCGATCTTCAATGCGAACAGTTCCAAGCCGCCAGCGGAGATCGCCAACATCATCTTCAACCAGTCCGGCACGGACATCTGCTTTCTGGCGCGCAGCGTGATGCTGATGTGGTACCTGGGCAGCTGGTATGCACCCGGCGCGTTGCAGAAAGCCGGCACCAACACGCCACCGCCCGACAGCGTGGTGATTTCGGCCGCTGCGTATACGCAGGGTTGGTCGTGGAACGTGGCGCAGGCGCATCCGATGGGCTACAGCAACTTCCAGTTCGGCTACTGGGCAAGCAATCCACCATTACTCAGCGACTTCGTCGGAGACGCAGGCAAATGAATACCACTACTCCACAATACGACGTGGTCATCGTCGGCGCTGGCGTCTCCGGCGCGATGATGGCCAAGCAGCTGGGTCTCGCCGGCAAGAAAGTCCTGATCCTCGAGGCGGGCGCGCGCATTCCGCCGAACAACAACGAATTCATGCAACGCTTCTACATGGGCGTCGCCAAGGTACCGGAGATTCCGTACACGCCGGAAATTTTCACGCCCTCCGGCAGCCTGGAGCTGACCAACCCGGCAACACTGAACGCAGGTCGGCCCAACACCATGACGCTGGACGCTTCGAGCTGGCAGGACCCGAACAAGGCCTACATGATCCAGCAAGGTCCTCTACCGTTCAGCAGCACCTACGAGCGTATCGCCGGCGGCACCATGCGGCACTGGCTGGGCACCAGCCTGCGCAACGTGCCCAACGATTTCAAGATGAAAACGACGTACGGAAAGTTTGTCGACTGGCCGCTCAGCTATGACGACATCGAGCCCTGGTACGAAAAGGCCGAATGGGAAATCGGCGTGTCCGCCGACAAGGCGCAGCAGGCCTATCTCGGCATCACCTTCGCACCCAACTACCAGTATCCGATGAAGCCGATTCCGCCTTCGCTGGTCGATGTCGCTGTGACCAAGGCGGTAACCGGACAGAGCTTCGAGGGGATCCCGCTGGTGGTGACTGAAACCCCGGCCGGCCGCAACTCGCAGCCGTACCAGAATCGTCGGCCCTGCGCCGGCAATACCAACTGCATTCCGATCTGCCCGATCCAGGCCAAGTACGACCCCAGCATCACCTTGAACATGGCACTGGACACCGGCAACGTCACTATCCTGGCGCAGACCGTCGCCAGCGAAATCATCGTCGACGACAACGACCTGGTCAGCCAGATCAATTACATCCAGTACGACGATATCCTCGGGCCCGCTACCGGCAAGGGCTCGGTCACGGCGAAGCGCTATGTGCTGGCCGCGCATGCGATCGAAACGCCCAAACTGTGCTTCATGTCCACCAACAATGGTAGGACCCCGAACGGTGTCGCCAACAGCAGTGGGCAGATGGGCCGGAACCTGATGGACCATCCGCTGTACCTGGCCTGGGCCCAGGCGCCGGAACCGGTGTTCGGTTTTCGCGGACCACTGGCCACGTCGGGCATCGAGAGCATGCGCGACGGCAGCTTCCGCAGCGACCGCGCAGCGTTCCGCATCGAGATCGGCAACGAAGGCTGGAACTTCTCGATCGGCGATCCCTGGACCACGACGCTGGACTTCATCAACGGCATGAACGTCAGCCAGCTCAATCCACCACCGGCGGGATCGTCGGCATCTCCGGCGCTGTGGGGGCCTGATCTGGTGACGGCGTTGAACAAGGGCTTCTCGCACCAGTTCCGCCTCGGTTTCCTGGTCGAGCAATCCCCGGAAGAAAGCAACTATGTGACGCTGTCCAAGACCGAGTTCGACCATCTCGGTCTGCCGCGACCGCAGATCGTCTACGACCTATCGCAATACACCCGCGCCGGTTTCGTCGCGGCGAAGCAGACTGCCGATGCGATCTTCAACCTGATGGGCGCTACGCAGTTCACCACTCCGCCCGCTGCGAACGACCCCTCGGCATTCGATGTGGTCATCGACGGCAAACCCGACAGACTGAAGTTCTTCGGCGCCGGACACATCGTGGGTACCTATCGCATGGGTGACGATTCCAAGACCTCGGTCGTGGACGCCAACCAGAGATCCTGGGATCACAAGAACCTGTTCCTGGTCGGCAGTGGCAACTTCTGCACCGTTGCCACCGCCAATCCGACGCTCACCATCGCAGCGCTGGCGCTGAAAGCAGCCGCGACGGTGCTGGAGGACCTGGGTTGAAAACGGTTTGAATGAATCCTGCGCGCGGCATTGGGGCCAGCGACTCAGGTGCCTGATGAAATGGCGCGATTTATCGATTGGTACAACCAGACCAGTCCCTTGAGTGGGGATAAAAAGGTACCTGGTGTTGCCCGAGCAGGGATTGCACATCTATGGTTCGAGGTGATTCATCCCTTCGACGATGGTAATGGTCGAGTCGGCAGGGCGATTGCGGACCACGCGCTTTCGCAATTTCTCGGTTATCCGACCACGGCCTGTCTTGCCACGGCGATAGAGGCGGATAAAAAAACCTATTACCTGCAACTGGAGAAAGCGAGCCGTGGAAGCCTGGATGTTGATGACTGGCTTGATTACTTCGCCGACAGGGTCATCAAGGCACAGGAAATTGCCAGGGAAGAAGTCGATTTTGTACTGGCCAAGACACGTTTCTACGAAACCTATGGCGACCAGCTGAATGACCGACAGGCCAGGATGGTGTCGCGCGTGTTCACTGAAGGTCGCAAGGGCTTTGAAGGTGGAATAACGACCAAAAAGTATGAGGCAATCACCAAGTGCCCCAACCGAACGGCCAGTCGTGATCTTTCTGACCTGGTTGCCAAGGGGATCATCATTCCGCTACCAGGTGGTGGCAGAACAACGCGATATGGCTTGATGACCTTTAAACCGGCTGTGCAAGGCCGGATGAAGCAATGATTTTTTCGGGAATTGGGGATTTTCGACGATGATCAGCAACCATATTCTGAATATGGTGTTTTGCATGGTATTACCGCATACACCAACAACGAAGCCATTGATATTCAGTGAGAAAAATGGCTCGTTTACAATCGAGTGGGAGTGACCTGGCAACGACAGGCAATATCTGGAGTCTGCTGGCATCTTGATAGCTTCTTCCGTTGTGACTTTTTTGTCCGAGGGTTGCCGGGATTCAGGATAACATCTTCATCGGCACCAGTATGTGCTGAAATACACGCACGTCGATATTATTAACCCGGCGACAAAGTATAGCTGCTAAGCGGCATAGTGAATTTTCTCGTGATGAAAATATTTCCGGACTCTCGACGACTTCCGTTGCAACATCTTCATGTGCTTTGATGCCTTTGCTTTGAGCTGCTTCTTGTTGCGTGCCGGCACCCCGCTATGCACACCGGCCTTGAGATCACAGTTTAAATCCTCGTCAGGATTCAGCTCCGGCGAGTACGCCGGCAGATAAAACACATGGATCATCTTCTTGTGCTGCTCCAGCCATTCCTTCACCGGCTTGGCATGATGCACGCGCAGATTATCCAGTATCAGGTAAACCTTTCGCTTTGCATCTTTCAGAAGGCGCATCATGAAATCGATCAGCACATCCGCATTCATGTTGCCTTCAAAAAACCGAAAGCGCACCTTGCCCTGATTGGTCACCGCTGAAATCATGTTGATCGATTCGCGTTTGGCGTTGAGACGAATTACCGGGGTTTTTCCTTTCGGCGCATAGCCGCGTTCGTGCTGGCAATCGTTGCGCAAACCTGTCTCATCGCCCCAGTAAATCTCGGCATTTTCTTGTTTCGCTCGCGCTTGAATCTCGGGATAGTCTTCCTCCAGCCACGCTTTCACTTCCGGCGTGCGCTGTTCGTAAGCGCGCTTTTGCGGCTTCCGCGGCGTCATGCCCCAGCGCTTCAGATAGTCCCCGACAGTGCGAATCGGCATCGCCACGCCTGTCTCCGCCTTAATCAGTTCCTGAACTGCTTTGCGGGTCCACAACGCATAGGCCAGCTTCAACTGATCAGGTGATTTGTCCACGATCTTCTGACGAACGCGTTGCTCGTCCTCTGCCGATATCTGGCGCGCATCGCCCACTTTGCGACCGCCGCGATTAATCGCCAGCTCCTTCTTGTCGAACCTCAACCAGCGGCCGATTGTGTCGGGATGTATCCCGACGATTTCACCAATCTCCGCTCTGGTCATGTCGCGATGGCGCAGTTGATAAACCGTGCGTCGCTTCTCTTCCAGAATCGCACGGGGTAATTTTCTTGCATCGATTTTTTCATTCATGCCCCCATTGTATCAGATAGGCCTTGTCGCCGGGTTAATAACTTTTAGCTTTTTCTCAAGTTCGGGATCATCCGGAATCCGTGAAAAGATTTCCCTGATACCGGTTGGACCCATTGGCTTTTTCAAAAGTGATTTCTATTGCTCGGTCGAGTAGGGGTTTAGAAACTGCCTTCCCCAGAAAAGTTTCTTATCCACTTCGCTCAATTCAGCTTCCTCGCAGACCGCATACCATTGCTTTTCGATAGTCTCTGTCAGATGTCCGAATATGGAGTGCGCATCGTCTGGCGAAAGCAGGAAGTGGTTCGCGGCCTCAAGACAGGTCTTGAGCTGGCTGAGATTGTTGTTGCCCGATATCAGCATGGCTTGCGAAGCCTCGTTGCCTGTGCGCCCTTGCGGGCAAATGTCATAGGCAGGCGTTAAGGTCAGTTCTCTGCCATTCCAGAAGGCGGCATGGTTACGGGCATGGTCGTCGGTATTGCCGCAGAGAATATTGAAGACTAACCGGGAGAACAGCTCTTTCAGCGTATCCTTTGGATCGGTGAAACGGTGGCGGATAATTTCGGCAAGCGTTTCATAGCTGGCGTATCGTGCCATCATGTCATCCAGAGCGAGCAATGTCAGTGCCGAGACCATGGCCTTGCGGGACCAGCTACCGTCCTTTGGCTGACGGTCGAAACGCTCGACAAGCAGTACGTCTTTGTTGGCGGCTTTGGCCAGTCTTACGGGCGCGACATTCAATCCGGCCAGTGCCGCCAGCCTCATGGCAATGAATTCGGCCTTGACCAAACTGTAGAGATCGGTACCTAATGGGAATTTGGCGACATACTTCTTCCCTTGCTCCTGGATCAGGGCTTTCGGGCGCGCACCGCCGATGGAACTTCCGTGAAACAATGCCTGATCCAGCTCGGGGGTGAGCGGCACACCTCTCTCGACACGCTCGGCGGACTCGATCAGCTCTTCCATGCTGACATTGTTTGCGGTACGCGGTACATACTCGGTCGGCGAACGCTGAAAATCCAGCGCGCCAATCCGGTCGGAACCGGATTCCAGCAGATAGGTCAGTTCACTCAACTCGGCTGTATCCGTGCCAGCACCTTTAAGCCCCAGCTTTTTGTTGATAATCACACGCCGTCCCCATGCATCGGGTGCAGCATCCCGAATACAGCCGGGCATGGTCAATCCTTCCGGCAGAGGCAATACTCCGGCCTGCAATGGCAATTCGGGTTCGTAAATTGGAATCGCAGGCGGCTGATCCCCGATACGCTCCAGATAACTTTTACCGTAGTTGAACAAGGTATTGCCGTTGTCTGCTTCCAGCCGTCCGGCCACCACAGGCTCGGTCTCAAGAGGCAGCCAAATCCATACGAAGGCTTCTTTGTCATGGTTAGAAGTCATCGTGTACCGGCCTGGATTTCTTGCGGACGGACTTCGGCAGCAGCGCCAGCTTGTCCCTGGTCTGACTCAGGTGTCTGGGCAGCGTGGTCTCGTCAGCATCAAAGAGTTTGACGCCGACAATGGCGGCCACTTCGAACACCGCGCCGATTTCGCACTTGAGATCGCCTTTTTCGATGCGTTGCAGCAGTCCTCTGGAAATGCCCGCACGCTCAGCCACTTCTTGCGCGGCCAGCCTGCGCTCTTTTCGCGCCGCGCGGATCAGCCCGCCGAGCAACGCCATTGCGTCGCGGCTGTAGCGTGAGTAGGTTCGTGTAATGGACTTTGGCATTGTGTTAAAAATGTTCTGCATATAGACCATAAGGTTGCTCCATGGCCTTTCCATGAACCAAAATAGTAAGTTCCGGCTTCTTTGTCAAGAAAAAAATGTTCTGTATATAGACCGGGGGAGGTCTTCGCGGGCTATATGTAGATCATTTTTTAGTGATGGTGCCTGGAGGCGTGGAATGGCCTTTGCCAACGCCTATTGCCCAACAATGGAAAAACGACCTTCGCGGGAAGTGCGGATTTCAGGGAAGTTTTGCGTTACGCCATGCATTCAAGCGGGAGAAGGGCGCCCGACTCGGATGGATATAGCAATTATTTTTAACGATTTTTTAAGCTTGGTATTTTCTTGGTATTGTGATGTTCGGTCAATCATAAGGCACTGAATTAAAAAGGCGGTCTCTAATTTCTAGCGCAACACGATCTCGATAAGATGACATATTTAGGAGAAGTGTTGCATGTCAAACGGTTATCACCGCATGAGTCTGGCCGAGCGCGAAGAACTCAGTATCCAGTATGCCCAGGGATAGAGCTTTCGGGCCATCGCCCGCAGGTTGAATCACAGTCCGTCGACGATCAGCCGGGAACTGGCGCGGAATCGAACGGGCTTTTATTACCGGGCGGTCACGGCCCAGCGCAAGGCCGAGCGACGCGGTTACCGCAAGCCCCGGTGGCTGGCCGTGGACAACCGATTGCGCCACCCTGTATTGGGCCTGTTGCGCAAGCAATGGTCGCCGGAACAGATCAGCGACCGTCTGCGACGGAGGTATCCGAACGAGTCGAGTCTTCAAGTGTAGTGGTCAAAATACCAAAAGAAGTCCGAGGGATGCAAAAGGAAAAGGCCGCGCAAGCGGCCTTTCCAGTCAGGAGTCGCCGGCCGTGTCGGGACGGAGGGTGCCGGCGACTCCTGGCGCGCTACCGGGCGGCGCGCGCTTGTTAGTTAAGGTTTCTGGTGAAGCGTTATTTGGGCAGCTTCATTATCAGCAACTGGCCGCCCTCCACCAGATCGGCATCCAGCGGAACACCGTTGACGCTCGTGTAGTGGGCCTGCACGTCGAGAAGGAAATAGCGGTTGGCCGCGGTGTCGTAACCGGCCACGCCATTGAACAGGTCGGTGACCTCGATGATGCCGGAAGACTCCTCGTCGGACTGGCGATTGTCGGTGCCGTCGATGTCGTTGATCGCCCCGGCGATGAAACGATCGGCATCGTGCTGGGCCAATTCGGTCAGCGTGCCGCTGGCCGGTTCGTACTTCCAGATCTTGCCGAGGTGCGGCTGATTGCCGACGTCTTCCTGCATGTAGACGTTTCCGGCGCCGTCCACCGTGATGTTGTCCATCATTTTTGGTCCGTCGACGATGCCGTTGACCAGGACCTCAATCGTGCCCCCGGACAGCGGATTGGTGATGTCGTCGAAGGTGATGAGCCACAGGCGGCTGTTGCCAGTGAAGCTGGCGGTGGTCACGAAATAGAAGCGGTTGGGATTAACAGTGTCCCAGGCGCCGTCCTCGACACGGTTCAGACCGGTACCGCCGGCGTTAACCAGGGAGAAGCGGCCGGAAAAACTGTTGGGAATCGGGACGCCCCCGTTCTCGGTGGCAAAACCGTCAATGGCGACGATGTAGTTGCTGCCGTTGGCCAGACCGGCCTGTGCCACCGGATTGCCCTCTTCCTGCTTCTGACCGACGTAGAAATAGACCTTGCTGGCGTTGAGGTTGCCGTCATCCAGGCCGGCGACGATGGTTTTGTCCTGTTCATAAGGGCTCGCCACGATGTTTTCCCAGGCCGCGTTGCCGAGAAAGGGGAGCTCGTAGGTGGTGCCATGATCACGGCCCGCCGCCATATGGGCGAAGGCGCGGCCGCCGTTCGTTTCCTCGCCGTTCAGGAAAATACGGCCTTCGTTGAAACCCTTGCCCGTGTGGCTGTTGAAGAACGCCGTCGGCGCGGCCAGGTCGGCGGAGCAAAAGCGATTGAAGATTACATTCGGCGTCATGACATAGCTTATGCCGTCCCAGAGCTTGACGGTGTCGATGAGGTCCTCGCCGTTCAGGACCTTGAGATCGCTCTTGCGGATTTGCCATTTCGACATGAATGCGCCGATACCACCGTGCGTGCGCGCCACGCCGAGGGTGTTGCGCAGCTCGTGGTTCATCAGCACGGTGATGGTGCCGTCGCCGTTGTCATAGGCGCCGAGGCCGTCGGGAATGCCGGCCATGCGATAGGTTTGGTTACCCTTGTGTTTCTTCTTCACACTGTCGCCCGTCGTCAGAATGGAGGTGAACTCCACGCCCGGGGCGACGGGGGTGAGGTAGGGGGTGGCGGAGCTGCTCGGACCCGTCGCGGCGAAGGCGCAGGCGGGGGTCAATATGACCGATATCACGACCGACAAAGCCTTCCGGCGGAAGGCGGGATTTCTGGATAACATTTTGTTTCTCCTTAATAAATTTATGGACATGCTCGAGGCCGGCCCCAATCCGAAAGCGGGCCAGCAAGCAGACGGGAGCCTAGCAGCGCGCGATGATGCACGCGTGAAAAGACCGTTACAGGTTAGTGACAGTCTCAGGCGACGCCGGTAACGGAGTGGCTGGCGAGTCGTGTGCGGGAGGGCGGAAAGTAACAGACGAAAGTGCTGCCAACGCCGGGTTCGCTTTCGATCTCAAGGCGTGTGTCGTGACGCAGCAAGACGTGCTTGACAATGGACAGGCCAAGTCCCGTGCCGCCCGAGGCGCGCGAGCGCGCCGTGTCCACGCGGTAGAAGCGCTCCGTGAGATACGGGATATGCCCGAGAGCAATGCCTTTGCCGGTGTCGCTGACGCTGAAACAGGCGCCGCCGTCCGGCGCCGGCTTCCACCGCAGCGCAATGTGGCCGCCGGTCAGCGTGTAGCGCAAGGCGTTGTTGACCAGGTTGGAGAAGGCGTTGAGCGGCTCATCGCGGCTTCCGAGCAGCCGCAGGTTCCGGTCGGCCTCGTCCACCGTTTCGTCGTGGGTGCGCGGCGCCGCGGTTTCCAGCTTCGACAACATGAGCAAGTCGTCCACCAGCGGCTGCATGCGCAGGGTCTGTTCCTGCATGGTCGCCAGGTATTTCTTCAGTTCCTCCGTGCGTATCTGATCCATGTGGTTCAGCGTCTCGACGAAACCGCCGAGCCACATACTATTTCTCGATGGCGTGTACGTCGACCATCCTGATGGATTAACCCGGTTCGCTGGGTCAAGGCGTCGACGAGCGCCGAACTCACGCAACTGGCGCACACCATCGCCCAGCGCATCGGCCGCTTTCTGGAGAGGGAAGGGTTGCAGGAACGTGATGCCGACGACTGCATGGACGCAGGAGGTAGAGCAATGCATGGAGCAGTTGCCGAGAACAGCTGCCTCGCCGGTGATGGCGTGGACGACGACCCGAGGAATCCACTATGGGGTCACTCGATCACGTACCGCGTCGCCGTGGGTCCGCAAGCGGGGCGCAAGGTGTTTACCCTGCAGACGCTGCTGGCCTGTGACCCGAAAGATCAATTCGTCGACACGGTCGGCAAGGTGGCAGGCTTCAGTCTGCATGCCGGCGTGGAGGGTGGCGGTGTCGCTCATGGGGTTTCCTTATGGGTCTTGCCGGTACGGCGAGCCGGCGTCGCCGATCCACGCAGCTTGGCGATGACCTCCAGCCCTAAGGTACGCAGCTCCTTCAGAACCTTGCCGATCTCGGCTGTCTCCTTGTCCCGTTCGAACTTCGACAGGAAGTGCATGCTCAGATGGCCGAGCCCGGAGACCGTCTCCAGCGTCAAGTGTCGCTACTTGCGATGGGCGTGCGCCAGGCGGCCGAGTTCCTCGGTGGTCTGGACCCTTCCGCAAGAGATGTCATCCATGCGCCATGGATGCGTCCTCAAAATAGATACCGTACGGTAAAAACTTGCACCTTGATCGGCTGACGGCAATAAAAATGTACCGTTCGTGATAAATATGCCGCGATGGTTTTGGTGGACCCCGCCTCCCGATTGAGGTGAACTATGAGGCATCGGGGTCGTTCATGATGCCTTGCCGCCGGTCTTTCCGGGAAGGCTTCCGGGTACCACCTGCCCCGCGCGGTTGGACAGCTGCCTCCAAACCTGGGGTACCCAGCGAATTGGATGGAGCCAAGGCGCGCATGATTGCCGTCGAAGACGGGGCAGCTATTGGGATTTCAACTCCTATGAAGTTTTGACGTACTATCACGTGGTGGCCTAGCGGCCGCTTAATCGGTATGCACCTCGGGTTGTGGCCGCATCGTACTCGATTCATTCAAGGATTTTTTGAACATGGTATTTTTCATGGTATCGACGTTATGACCATATATTAAGTTAGCGAAATTAAAGGCCATTTCAGGCTTGTTTACAATCGAGTGGATTTCCTCATCTTAATTAAGTCAAGCCGTTACTGTTTCTCGCAACGCCGGCATTCTGTGTGGTGACGATCCGTTCGACGCGTCGCAGTGTCGGATAGGCACTGTAACGTGATTCAAATGCTTCCCGTACAGGTCCGAGCGGTTTGGTTAATTCTCCCCGATCTTGCGCTAATCCGTCTTGTTGTACCAGAACCCGTGTGCGATGAGCGGGAACCCTCGTAACAGAATTGCAACATGGGCTTGTCATACTTCAGCCCACGCCAATTTCGGAACGATTGGGAATATGACAACAAGGTTTTACCTCTCTGTATTTTTGCTTCTTGCTTTTCCCGCGCTGGCGCAGGCGTGGTGGAACGAGGAGTGGAGCTTTCGTAAACAGATCACGGTGGACGGCGCGGCCGCCCAGCTTGGGGGCGGGCTGAGCGAGGTGCCGGTGCTCTTGCGTCTGCACACGGGTAATTTCGGCTATTTTCAGGACATGAAGGCGGACGGCGCCGACTTGCGTTTCGTGGCGGGCGACGACAAGACACCGCTCAAATATCACATCGAACGCTTCGATCCGATCAATGAGATGGCCCTGGTATGGGTCAAACTGCCTACTCTAATCGCTGGCGCCAAAGAAAATATTTGGATGTATTACGGCAATCCGGCCGTGGCCGATGCTCAGGATGGCGCCGGCAGCTACGATACCGCCCAGGCCCTGGTCTATCATTTCACCGAGCAAGGCGCGCCGCGCGACGTGACGGCCTACGGCAATCAACCCGCGCGCAGCGCCGTGCTGCCCGAGCCGGCGGCCTTGATCGGCGTGGGTGCGCGTTTCGACGGTAACGCCGTGATCGAAATCGCCGCCTCGCCTTCGCTGCAATATCTGCCCGGCAAGGCTTGGAGTTTTTCCACTTGGTTGAAACTGGAAGCGCCGCAGCAAAAGGCTTCCTTGCTGCGTATGGGTGATGATCTGAGCCTGAGTCTCGACGGCCTCGTCCCCACAGTTCAATACGGTGGGAGCGAATTGGCCGGTCCGGCCTTGAGTGTGGGTGAGTGGCATCATCTCGCTTTGAGTCTGAGTCAAGATGGCACACGTATATATATAGACGGCGTGGAAGCCGCTGCCGCCGCGCCCTTGGCGGGCGGCCTCGACGCGCCGATCACCATCGGGCTCGGCTTGACCGGCCTTCTCGATGAATTGCAGATCGCCTCCAGCGCCCGTGGCGCGGATTGGTTCAAGCTCGCCGTCTACACGCAATCGGCGCAAGGCGATGCCGTTGCCTATGGCGGGGATGAACAGAATCAAAGCGGCGGTAATTCCTATTTCAGCGTGATTCTGAAAAACGTCACCATCGATGGCTGGGTGGTGATCGCTATTCTGGCGGTGATGGCCGTGGTGAGCGTGCTGGTGATGTTCGGCAAGGCATGGGTGATCACCCGCGTGCGCCGCGACAATCAAGCCTTCCTCGACGACTTCCGCAAGCTGGGCGCCGATGATGAAGACAAACTGGATGCCGCGGAAAGCGAAGAGGAGCGGGAGCTGGCCGCTTCGCCGTTTCTGATGGCCCTGGCGACCAAACACGACCATTACCAAAGCTCGCCGTTGTACCGCATCTATCACGTCGGTGTGCAGGAAATTCGCAATCGCCAAGGCCGCACGGTGAGCGCGCAGGCGGCGGCGCTGAGCGGCGCGGCGATCAACGCCATCCGCGCCTCGCTCGATGCCAGCCTGGTGCGCGAGACGCAGAAGCTCAATAATCAAATGGTGCTGCTCACCATCGCCATCAGCGGCGGGCCGTTCCTGGGTCTGCTCGGCACGGTGGTGGGCGTGATGATCACCTTCGCCGCCATCGCCGCCAGCGGTGACGTCAACATCAACGCCATCGCGCCCGGTATCGCCGCCGCCCTGGTGGCGACGGTGGCGGGTCTGGCCGTCGCCATTCCGGCGCTGTTCGGTTACAACTATCTGGGCTCGCGTATCCGCGACATCAGCGCCGACATGCGGGTATTCGTCGATGAATACCTCGGCCGTATCGCCGAGCACCACGGTCAGTGAGCTGATATCCATGGACGTCCGTGGCGATAATCAACCCTACGACGACATCAATGTCACGCCCATGCTCGATCTGGCCTATGTGCTGCTGGTGATCTTCATCATCATGACCACGGCGACGGTGCAGGGCATCAAGGTCAATCTGCCCAAGGCCAGCGCCGCGCCCAGTCTCGCCAAGCCGCAGACCAAGGCAGTGACCATCACCCAGGACGGCACGATTTATCTCGATACCTTCCCGGTCACCTTGCCCGAGTTGGAGACGCGCCTGCGCGGATACAAGGCGGTGAATCCCGCCTTGCCGGTGGTGATCAAGGCCGACGGCGTGGTGCAGTATCAGAAGGTGGTGGACGTGCTGGATATGATGGGACGGTTGGAGATCACTCAGCTCGGTTTAGTGACCCAACGTCTGGTCAAGTGAGATGGGCCGTCAGGTGAATGCACCGTCATGAGCACCAAGACTCGTTTCGTGCGCTGGATACCCGGTGTGGCGATAACGCTGGCCATCATGCTGGCGGTGGGCTTGGTGTATTACCTGAAAACTTGGTTGGGCGAGGACACGGTTCAAGCCAAAAAACTCGTGCAGCAAATTACTTTGCTGACGCCGCCGCCTCCGCCCCCGCCGCCCAAGGTGGACGAGCCGCCTCCGCCGGAAGTCGAGGAAAAGGTGGAATTGCCCGAGCCGGAACCCCTGCCGGAAGATATGCCCGAACAGGCCGACGAGGCGCCGCCCGGCGAGCAATTGGGTCTGGACGCCGAAGGCGGCGCGGGCGGCGATGGTTTCGGTTTGACGGGCAACAAGGGCGGTCGCGCTTTATTGGGCGGCAACGGCGGCAGCGCCGAGGCCTGGTACAAGCGCATGCTGGGACAGGAATTGCAAAGCCTGCTCAATGCCCACGATGCGGTGCGCAAGCGCCGCTACTCGACGATCGTCAATCTCTGGCTGGATGCCGGCGGGCGTATCGAGCGGGTGGAATTGATGAAGTCCACCGGTGATAAAGAACTCGATCGCGCACTCAAAACGGCGCTCGCGGATATCGAACGGGTACGCCAGCCTCCGCCCACGGGGACGGAGCAGCCGGTGCGCCTGCGGGTGGTCTCGCGTTTGTAACTGAATGGCGGAGGCGCGTGCGGGCGCGAACGATTTTTAGAATTTGCATTGGATCGGTTATCTCTCTATGAAAAAAACATTTGCTGCTTTATTGTTCGCCGCGGGTTTGGCGGGGACATGTCAATCTTTGTCGGCGGCCGAGGCCGTTTCACCCTTGGAAGACACGGTGCGCCGATTGCTGAATCGCCTGATAGAGCAGGGCACCTTGAGCGCCGCGGAGGGCGAGGCCTTGCGTCAACGCCTCGCGCCCGCCGCCGGGTCGCCGCCCGCGCCGGGTGACGTGCGCGTGCCTTATGTGCCGGAGATCGTCAAAGACGAGATCCGCGGCCAAGTGCGTAACGAACTGCGCCAGGACGTGGTGCAGGATGTGCTCACTCAAGCGAAACAAGAGCGCTGGGGTCTGCCCGGCGTGATACCGGCCTGGGTGGAACGCATCAAGCTCAAGGGTGATCTGCGCCTGCGCGCGCAGGGCGATTTTTACGCTGACGACAACGCCGAGAACGTGTATCTGGATTTTCTCGAAGTGAACGACGCGGGCGGTATCGGCAACAGCGACGATCCTTTCTTGAATGTGAGCAACGATCGCCAGCGGCTGCGGCTGCGGGCGCGGTTGGCGGTGAACGCCAAGGTCAATGACCAGGTGCAGGCCGGCTTGCGCCTCGCCACCGGCGCCATCGACGATCCGGTGTCCACCAATCAGACTCTGGGCCGTTACGGCGGCCGCTACACCCTCGCCTTGGATCAAGCCTATCTGCGTTACGACGGTTTGGACGACACACAATATAATTGGATCACGCTGGTGGGCGGACGCATGCCCAATCCTTGGGTGAGCACCGATCTGGTGTGGGATCAGGATTTGAACTTTGAAGGTCTCGCCGCCACCTTGCGTCAACCGCTGCGCAGCGGCGAGGGTTTGTACGCGGAAGACGAGATCAATAAGCACTTGTTCCTGACCGTCGGCGTCTTTCCTTTGCAGGAAGTGGCATTGTCGTCCGACGATAAATGGTTGCTCGGTGCCCAGGTCGGCGGCGAATGGCTGTTCAACAATCAGCAGTCCAGGTTCACTTTGGCCCTGGCCTATTACGATTATCAAAACCTCGCCGGACAACGTAACGAGGTCAACGGCACTCTGCTGGACTTCACCGCGCCGGGCTTCCTGCAAAAGGGCAATACCTTGTTCGATATTCGCAACGACAACGATCCCAACAGCAATCTGTTGGCGCTGGCGGCCGACTATCGGGAGTTGAATCTCACCGCGTTGCTGGATCTGGCCTATTTCGCGCCCAGCCATTTATGGTTGAGCTTGGATTACGTGAAGAACATCGGTTTCGACGAAGACCGGGTCGCGGCGCGCACCGGCGCGCAAGTGGAGGGCAAGACCGACGGCTACCAGGCCATGCTCAGCGTGGGTTGGCCGCAGATCGCCAAGCGCGGCGATTGGCGTCTCAGCTTCGCCTACAAATATCTGGAACGCGACGCGGTGGTGGATGCCTTCACCGATTCCGATTTCCACCTGGGCGGCAGCGACGCCAAGGGTTACATCCTCGGCGGCGAATATGGCATCGGCGACGATACCTGGCTTAGCGCGCGCTGGCTCAGCGCCGACGCGGTGGACGGACCGCCTCTCGGCATCGATGTGTTGCAATTGGATGTTAACGTCCGTTTTTAGGAGGTGACTTATGCTCAGCCGTTACCTATGGTGTTTATTGATCGGGTTATTAATGATGGGCGCCGCCACGGCGGAAACCGCGCGACGCGGCGGCGACGCGGGTCAGGCCGCCTTGCAGCAGGTCCAGGCCCAGGCGCAACAGACCGCCGCCGAGCGAGACGCCCTGCGCGCGGAGAACACCAAGCTGCAAGAAGAATTGAGCGCCATCAAAAAAGAGACGGCGCTTCTGAAAGCGGACAAGATCGCCTTGCAGCAGCGGATGAATGCCAGCGAGGGCACCGTGTCGCGCTTTAAGGAGGCCAACAGCGAAGCCGTCGATCGCGTGCGCGACACGCAGGAGCGGATGGACAAGCTGGTAGATAAATATAAGGAATTGGTAGGCCAGCTCAAGGAAATGGAGACGGAGAAACTGCATTTGCAGAACACCGTCAATCTCCAAGCGGCACAATTGACGACCCAGTCGGCGCAGCTGGATGGCTGCGCCGGCGATAATCTCGCCCTCTACCAACTCAATTTAGAACTCTTGCAGCAATACCACGACAAGGGGATATGGGAGGTCCTCAAACAGCGCGAGCCGGTCATGGGCCTCGGCCGGGTGGAGTTGGAGAATAAGGTGGAGGGTTATCGGATCCGCCTCAACCAGGAGCGACTGGACGGCGCCATCTCCGCTAAATAGCCGCGTTGCCAAGGCGATTCCCCGTTTGGCCGTAAATTGTTCACCTGCCGGTCATGTTGTCTTCATTTATTCCGGTTACTAATGGACTGTCAGGATGCGGGAGGTCACGGCCCCGAGTTCTGCTGCTGTTCAGCGCCTATTCCATCGCGGGAATCAACAACAGGTCCAGGAGGATAAATCATGTTTTCGCATTCTAAACAATTACTCGCCCTCAGCGGCGTGTGCCTGAGTGCGTTTTTCGCACCTGGTGCTCACGCCAGTCTGGTGCCTTGGGTAGGCACCGCCAACTATCTCGCCGCTTCCGGTGCCGCCGGCGATGAGGACTCGGTGGGTCCCTTCTCCAGTTATGACTTCGCCAGCGGCGGTGTGGTGTTGATCAAGCCCGATACTATTGTCACCCCCGGCGTTTTCACCGTTGGCGATACCTACCACGGTTACTATCAGTCCTATGTCACCCGTCATATGCTCGGCGCCTCGACGGTGGCCAGCCCCAATCTGAACACCACCGGCAGCGGCGCGGGTTATGAGCTGACCATCGCCGCGGATTTTACCCAGCAGGTAGTGGGCGTGGATGCCTTCGGCAATCCTACCTTCGCCGTCAACCCCGGCGGCGGCGCCAGTATCTACTTCGATACCACGTCTGACTATAACTTTGCCGCCGACAGCGGTTTTGCCAACGGCTCGGCCATACTCACCGGCAACATCATCGGCGGGGGAGGCGCCTATTTGAACAGTTTCGGCGTGGGAGTGAGCAGCATCGATCTCACCGTGGCGGCCCTGGGATTCGATCCCACGGTCTTCGAACCCGACACCATCAGCGGCAGCGAGGGCGTGTTTACGCTGCGTCTCAACCCCAACGGAGTGACCGCTCAAGTGAGCGCGGTGCTGGGTCATCAGGCCACTAGCGGTGATTTGAAGTTGGAGGCCGACGGTAACCTCGACTTATTGGCGGTGCCGTTGCCGGCGTCTTTATTATTGCTGGGCTCGGCCCTCGCCGGTTTGGGCATGACCGCGCGCCGCGGCAACAGCCAAGGTCTTACCCCCCTCCTCGCTTAATACTTCTAATACTTCAAGGCTGTTTTCCCCCTTTAGGCCCGCCATGTGCGGGCCTTTTTTCGTTTAGGAACCCCTGATTTATTAGAGGTTCCGTGTGGTGCAGGGCTGCGCCGCCATGTCTCGAACACGTACATGTTCGAGACATGAAGAAAAACAAAAATCCCATTTTTTGGTTTTCAGAGCTTCCTTTAGGCCGTTCGCCTTGTTCTTCGAGTAATCACCCGTTTCCGCTTCGACCCGTCCCCCCCCCTCGACGATATTGACGCCGGTGCTGACGTATGTATCGCCTGCGGTATGATCAAGCGTCTGACAGGACGAAGGTATAGGTACGTCAAAATGTTTCAGGGTCTACGCGGATTAGTGTGGGTGCCAAAATGGGGTTTCATAGAAGTCCAGCCTTATAATCCCAGTGTTTCCACGTTCTGGAGGAAGCAAGAAACGT
>JAHFRV010000056.1 GCA_023266095.1 Gammaproteobacteria bacterium
TTAATAGATGGACACCCTCTTATGCTGCGAGTAGTCGAAGAAGCCCTCACCTTTGATGACGTGCTTCTGGTGCCGGCCCACTCCGTAGTGCTGCCCAGGGAGGTGGGACTTCAGACTCAGCTGACCCGCGAGATCACCCTCAATATCCCGCTGGTGTCCTCCGCCATGGATACGGTGACCGAGGCCCGCCTCGCCATTGCTCTGGCCCAGGAGGGCGGCATCGGCACCGTGCATAAGAACATGTCCGCCGGTGAACAGGCCGAGCAGGTCCGCCGCGTGAAGAAATACGAGGCGGGCGTCATCAAAGAACCCATCACCGTGACGCCGGACACCACCATCCGCCGGGTGCTGGAGTTGACCCGCAAGCACAATATCTCCGGGGTGCCGGTGGTGCAGGGCGAAGAATTGGTGGGTATCGTCACCAATCGCGACCTGCGTTTCGAAACCCGCTACGACAACGCCGTGGCGGCGGTGATGACGCCCAAGGACCGCTTGGTCACGGTGAAAGAGGGCGCCAGCCGCGACGAGATCAAACGGCTGCTGCATCAGCACCGCATCGAAAAACTGCTGGTAGTGAACGATAAGTTTCAATTACGCGGCATGGTGACCGTCAAGGACATCCAGAAATCCCGCGAGAAACCCAATGCCTGCAAGGATGATTACGAACGTCTGCGGGTCGGCGCGGCGGTGGGTACCGGCGAAGGCACCGACGACCGGGTGGCGGCGCTGGTGGCTGCCGAGGTGGACGTGATCGTGGTCGATACCGCCCACGGCCACTCGCAAGGCGTGCTCAACCGGGTGCGCTGGATCAAACAGAATTTCCCCGAGGTGCAATTGATCGGCGGCAACGTCGCCACTACCGAAGGCGCGCTGGCGCTGGTGGAAGCGGGGGTGGACGCGGTGAAGGTCGGCATCGGCCCCGGTTCGATTTGCACCACCCGCATCGTCAGCGGCGTGGGCGTGCCGCAGATCACCGCCATCGCCAACGCCTGCAAAGCGCTTAAAGGTATGGGTATACCGGTCATCGCCGACGGCGGTGTGCGGTTTTCCGGCGACCTCGCCAAGGCCCTGGTGGCCGGCGCCCATTGCGTGATGGTCGGCAGCATGTTCGCCGGCACCGAGGAGTCCCCCGGCGAGGTGGAACTGTTTCAGGGACGCTCGTATAAATCCTATCGCGGCATGGGTTCCTTGGGCGCCATGCAGCGCGGCTCCAGCGATCGCTACTTCCAGGAAGGCGAATTGGAAGTGGAGAAACTGGTGCCGGAAGGCGTGGAAGGCCGCGTGCCTTACAAGGGCAGCATGGTGGCCATCGTCCATCAACTGATGGGCGGCCTGCGCGCCAGCATGGGTTACACCGGCTGCAAGGACATCGAGGAGATGCGCACCAAGCCGGTGTTCGTGCGGGTGACCAGCGCGGGTATGCGTGAGAGTCATGTGCACGATGTCACCATCACCCGCGAAGCGCCGAATTACCGGATTGATTAATTAAATGTAGGAGTGGGTTGAGCGGAAATGCGGTAACCCGCTTTCTTGATTTCGGCGGTTACGCCGCGCAAGTGCGCCGACCCGCCCTGCATAGCCTGCATAGATAGTGAATATGAGCGACATCCACCAACACCGCATTCTGATTCTCGACTTCGGTTCCCAATACACCCAGCTCATCGCCCGCCGCGTGCGCGAGGCCGGGGTGTATTGCGAATTGCATCCCTACGACATGGACGAGGCCGCGCTGCGCGCCTTCAAGCCCAACGGCATCATCCTCTCCGGCGGGCCGGAGTCGGTGACTTTGGGTGAGACGCCGCGTGCGCCACAATCGGTATTCGATCTCGGCGTGCCGGTGCTCGGCATCTGCTACGGCATGCAGACCATGGCGCTGCAATTGGGCGGCGCGGTCGAATCGTCGGCGCACCGCGAATTCGGCTACGCGCAAGTGCGCGCGCGCGGCCATTCGCAATTGTTGCGCGACATTGAGGATCACACCACGCCGGAAGGTTACGGTCTGCTCGATGTGTGGATGAGTCACGGCGACCGTGTCACTGAGTTGCCGGCCGGCTTCAAGATGATCGCCAGCACCGAGGGCGCGCCGCTGGCGGGCATGGCCGACGAAGTCCGGCATTTTTACGGACTGCAATTCCATCCCGAAGTGACCCATACCCGTCAGGGCGAACGTATCATCCATCGTTTCGTGCACGAGATCTGCGGCTGCGAACGCGCGTGGACGGCGAGCAATATCATCGACGAGAGCATCGCCAAGATCCGTGCGCAAGTCGGCAAGGATGACGTGCTGCTGGGGCTCTCCGGCGGCGTCGATTCCTCGGTGGTCGCGGCGTTATTGCATCGCGCCATCGGCGACCAGCTCACTTGCGTGTTCGTCGACAACGGTCTGTTGCGTCTCGACGAAGGCGACCAGGTGATGGCGACCTTCGCCAAACACATGGGTATCCGCGTGATTCGCGTCAACGCCGAACAACGTTTCATGACGGCGCTGAAGGGGGTGGCCGATCCCGAACACAAGCGCAAGATCATCGGCAATCAGTTCGTCGAAGTGTTCGAGGAAGAAGCGGCCAAACTCAGCAATGCGCGCTGGCTGGCGCAAGGCACGATTTACCCCGACGTCATCGAATCCGCCGGCGCCAAGAGCGGCAAGGCCCATGTCATCAAAACTCATCACAACGTCGGCGGCCTGCCGGCGGCGATGCGGATGAAACTCATCGAACCGTTGCGCGAGTTATTCAAGGATGAAGTACGCAAGATCGGCGTCGAACTCGGACTGCCGCACGATATGGTCTATCGCCATCCCTTCCCCGGTCCGGGTTTGGGTGTGCGCATTCTCGGCGAGGTGAAAAAAGAACATGCCGATTTACTGCGCCGCGCCGACGCGATCTTCATCGACGAGCTGCACAAGCAGGGTTGGTATGAGAAAGTCAGCCAGGCCTTCACCGTCTTTCTGCCGGTGCGTTCGGTGGGCGTGATGGGCGACGGCCGCCGTTACGATTACGTGGTCTCGCTGCGCGCGGTGCAGACCGTGGATTTTATGACCGCCCATTGGGCGCCCCTGCCTTATGAATTGCTGGGCACGGTGTCCAACCGCATCATCAACGAAGTGGCCGGCATTTCGCGGGTGGTCTACGACATCTCGGGCAAGCCGCCGGCGACGATAGAGTGGGAGTGATTCCACGTCCAGCACCCGCTGGCATCTGAAGGCATCAAATCACACATAATCCCGCGTAAATGCGGGATTTTTTGTGTTTGCGTCTGGCACCTGCCGGCACTGACGAGCACGCCCAAGCAGCCTTTTTTAATGGTATTAATGATGGTATCGTCATATCCCGTACCACGATTACGACAAAATACCATGCCATGTGTTTCTGGCATTCCATGGTATTAAAATCGTAAATTACATTGATATTTAAGAAAAATTAATTGAAAAATGTACTGTGAAGAATCATGGTATTTAGATCGAAGGGAGGACGTTGTCATGCTGACGGATACCAAGCTGCGCAACTTGAAGCCTGGAGACAGGCTCTACAAGGAGAACGACCCCGATGGACTCTATGCAGCGGTGACGCCAGCAATGGGTAGGACGCCAATAAGCGAAGCGCATTGCACTGGATCATTTTCATTCGGCGCAATAACGATTGCGCGCCACAAGCTGCGAAGTTCGTGGGCAGTTCAGATACCGCCTCAGAAGAGGCGACAAAGACCTCGCAGACTTCACTGCTACCAGCGGAACGGCTTAAACTGACATTGGGGGCAGTACAAGACGATCTCCTCTGCGCCGTTTATCGCAAGAGAATCAGACCGGAACTGGTCGATGCTCCAATGACCTGTACGCCCATCAGCAAACACCAGCTCCCCGGTTGCATAGCAGGGCGACCAATCCAGCGTGTAATGCGCGTCATGAGCGGTTGTGATCTTGGCGTTAGCAAAGTAGCGGCGCACCTGCGCCCTGTTGATGCGGAAGCTAGCGCAGCTTATCGAACTATCCGTTTCGGCAGGTGACTTGGCCGCATTCTTCAAAATGGTGACTTTGGCGATCTTGGGTAAATCCAGCGGGCACAACGGCGGTTCAAATTCCGACCCCGGAGTGCAATTGCTGCCCGCCATAGCAAAGGTCGTAATCGCGGACAATAGCAGCAATGCCAGGATGCGAATCACCATTTTGCTGTGCTTGCTTCGGTCGGATTCTTCCAGGACGCTTGAGGGTGCCTGAAAATCTCCGTCATCGGAACTTTTAAGGTAATGGTCAATTCTGAAATCAGCCACTTCAAAGAATCGTTTTGCTGGGCCGTGACGGTTTCGTAGACTTTCTTATCTTCGGGAATGCTATTGCCGCGGGGCAATGCGGCGCCTACCAGCTCAATACCAATGCTATCTTCATTCGAGGGGAATCGATCCGGAACGCTCTTTGCCATCTCACGCCTGTTCATACCGCGTGGATCAAAACGACGATATGCGGCTAGCTCAGTCGGTGTGCATGTCTTTCGCAGCAGGCACCGCGCCTTCAGTCTTCCTACATGGCGCGTTTTCTTAAAGACCGATGCAGTCTGATAGTCTGATAGATAGTGCCATCTTTATCGATCAGAAAATGGGCGCCATTTGGTGAACCCTTGCTATAGCTATCGAGAGCCGATTTGGCACTCGGTCCATCTGTCTGGTGCACGATGATGCCGTGCACATGAGTCATCAGGCCGTGCTCGATGTTCGGAGCGATAGCCGGCTTTACTCGGGAATTCACCACTTGACCTTGCAGGTTGATGTTAAGCATGCACACTCCTTATTGTTGACCTGAATCTTAGCATCGGCAGAGCGACCCGCGCACGGCTTTTCCGAACCCGTACGAAACCTGCGCTGACAGCCAGTGATGGCTGACAGTATAGTCCGTCGTATGTCTACGCACCGCAACAGTAGCTCGTGGTGCTGTTCTGGTAAGTCGTCTTGGTCAGGAGGTTGCCCACCTTGTCGAAGCAGAAGGCCATGCCTTTGCCCCGGCTGTCGGTCTGCCGGTCAGGCGGTTGAGGCGGTCCCAACTGAAGCTGTAGCCGACGGTGCTGTTGGCGGCGGCGTTGCGGTTGCCTGCCGCGTCATAGCCGAAGGTTTCGGCGCTGCCGTCTTTGAGGTAATCGACGCGGGTCAGGCGGTTGCCGGCATCGAATGTATAGCGAGTGACTTCCGCCAGGCGGTTGGTCTTCTCATAGACGTTGCCGCCTTCGTCGCTCTTGTAGCTGAGGGTCTTGGCGCTGTGGTCGGTCTCGCTGGTGAGGCGTCCGAGGTCGTCGTAGGCAAAAGTCCAGGTCTTGGCCTCGGCGTCCCTGACGGCCAGGCGGTTGCCCGCCAGGTCATAGGTGAAGCTGGTTTCGCCATTGAGGGCATCGGTGATCTTGATGAGGCGGTTGAGCTCGTCGTAGCTGCGTGATTCGCTGCAGCCGAGGCTGTTTTTGGGTTGCAGTCCGGCCTGGGCGTTGGCGTCAACGGCGCAGGTGAGGTTGCCGTTTGGGTCGTATTGGTATTCGGTGCGATAACCCTTGGCATCGATGACGGCGGTCTTGCGGCCCAGGGCATCGATCTCGAATTTGACGGTCTCGCCGTTGGCGTTGGTGACGGCCACCACGTCGCCGCGCAAGGTGTAGGCGGTCTCGGTGCGGTAGCCAGTGGCGTCGATGACGGCGGTACGCCGGTTCATGGCGTCGTATTCGACGCGCGTGGTGTGGCCTTCGGCGTCGAGCACGGCGATCACGTTGCCCGCTTCGTCGTAGCTGTAGCTGGTGGTGTTGCCCTCAGCGTCGGTCTCGGTCTTGACGCGATCAGCGGCATCGAAGCTGCGGGTGATGACGTCGCGCACGTCGAACGTGCCATCGGTCTTCTTATAGCGGTGGGTGACCTTCCACAGCTGGCCGTTGGCGTCAAAGTTGTTGATGACTTCGTTGCCTAACGGGTCGGTGACTTTGATGACGCGATCGAGGGCGTCGTAATCATAACTAGTGGTGAGGTTAATGAGCGTTGCATTGGTGGGGCTGGTGCGGCGCTTCAGTGTCTCGCTGAGTTTGCGGCCCAGGTTGTCGTAGGCGTAGGTCCGGGTGACGGTAATGCCGGAGGGCATACCGACCGTCTGCACCTGTGAAACGTTGAGACCGTTGGTGCCGGCCTGATAGGTGAGCCGCGTCTCGCGGTAGCGTGTGGCATTGATATAATCGCGGCTGTAATTCAGGGTGGCGTTGCTGTTCCAACACTGACTGCTCAACAATACATTGGAAGAGCCCGCCAATGCCGACAGGCGCGTTTCCTTTGGCCGGTTGGTGTAGTCGCAGCCGCCGATGCCAGTGCCATAGGTCGTGGTCGATACGGTACCGCGCTTGTCCTTAGTGGTGGCTATTTGATCCAGCGGGCCATAGGTGGTGTCCACCGTGCCGCTTAACGCGTCCTGTTGCCGCGTGACGTTACCGAAGGCGTCCGAACTGCCGGTGTAGGCTTTGTCGTTACGATAAGAGTAGCTGGTTGCGTAACCCAAGGCGTCGTATTTCTTGCTGCGTATGGCGTCGCCCTGGTTCTCGAACAGCAGCACGCCGCCGTCGGGTTCGGCGAGTTTCGTCATGCGGCCATCGGCGTCGTAGAAATACTCGCGCACCCCGCCGCGCGCGTCGGTGACGCGGGTGCTCTTGCGATAGAGGTCGTAGTCCAGCGTGTCGCCCTGATCGAAGCTGTTGAGCTGCTGGAAGGTGCGGCCGTTCTGGTAGTACTTGAAGGTGGTCTTGACGCTCACTCCGTTGCGCGGCACGGGCTTGATGACGTCCTTCAGCCGGTGGCCGGCCGCGTAGGTGTAGGTGAGGGTCTGGTTCAGCGGATTTTTGCAGGCGGTGAGGTGGCCGCTGGCGTCCACGCTGTAATCCCAGACGCGACCGCTCCAGTCGGTGAGCTTGTCCAGCCGGCCGGCGGCATCGTAGGTGAAGGCGAGGCCGCTGCGACCGGCGATGCCGAGGTTGTCGGTGATCGTAGCCAGCCGCCCCGCCCCGTCATACGCCAGCGTGAGGCGGTCGCCCCACGGATTGTCGATGTACTTCAGGCGCGCGGTGACGTTGGGGGTGGTCTTGAGGCTGCCCGCGGGAACCTCAAAAATGTACTTGACGCCGTTGCGGAAGGCGAGCGTGTGCTGGCCCGCGCTGGGGCTGTCCAGGGTCAGGATGTCGTACACACCCTTCGGGGCGGTCACGGCATAGCTGGTTTCATTGACCGGGTAGTTCTGCTCGCCGCCGCGCTCGTCGGTGTAGGTGATGGAGCTGGTCTTGCTGTTGGCGTTTTCGGGCTTTTGCGCGCTGGCGCAGTTGGGGCAGTCGCCGAAGTCGTTGGACTTCAAACGCATCAGGTAGCTGTGCGTCCAGCCGTAGCCCAGGCCACGGTCTACCTTGGTCGAACTGGGCGCGCTGTTGTAGGTGCGGGTGAAGACGGTGTTCAGGCCATTGCGGCCGCGGATCACCAGGTCGGTTTCGTCGTGGTAGTTGTTGCCGGACACGGTCGAGACAGGGTCGGCGGTGCTGGGGGTGCGGACGGGGTCGTTGTTGACCGTGCCCACCAGCACCTTGTCGTTGAACTGGTCGTTGTTGAAGGTGGGGGTGATCGAGATACCGCCGCTGGCAATGGCCTTGGCGGGATTCAAGACCACGTTGCCGTCGACGTAACCGCCGGCGTAGGCCGGGCTGACGGTGCCAAGACCGAAGGCGACCAGCGTGAGGAAGGAGACTGGACGGCGTAGCATGTAGGACCAGGGGCGCATGGTTAACTTTCCTTCCTTGGCATCAACCGCGGTAGATGGCGCCGCGCCGGCGGGAAACGCGACATAGCCGCCGCCGGCTGTGAGGCCGCGGTTGGCGATTTCGAACGAGAGCGAGGACAGCCGTCCGCTTGACGTCGTATAACTCTTGCGGATATCCACCTCGAAGCGGTAGTTGGCGCCGGTCACCAGGGTCGAGGGCAGCGCGTATTCGACCCAGGATAGCGTCACGTCGCGCAACTGCAGATCGTTGCGGATCCCGGCGACGAAGTTGGTGGAATAGGCGCTGGCGGCGAGGCTCTTGGAGCGGTAGCCGAAGGCGGCGTAGTCGAAGCCTTGCAGGGCGTCGAGGTAATTGAAGAAGGCCGCGTTGGCGCCGCCCCGGTAGCTGTTGTAGCCATTGCGGACGATGGTGATGGCCTGGTCGATGGTGGTGCCATCGCTCCAGGACACCCCGCAGACGCTGGCGGCGTTGAGCGCAGCCGAGCCGCCGTAGGTGGCGCGCAGGCTGTTGAGCTGGCCTTCGATGTCGTCGAAGCAGCCCAGGTTGCCGTGCCAGTAGTTGTTGTAGTAGCCGAGCGTGGATAGCCGCGTGTCGGAGACGCTGGTCGGCGACTTTTTCAGGATGTCGAAGCCTTCCACCGCGGTGGTGGTCGGATGCGACCAGGTGGTCGGCCGCGTACTGTAGATGTCGCGCACCGACAAGGAGAAGGGCGCCGGCGCCGTCGCGCCGAAGCCGGCAGCGGTCAGGAATTGCGGGACCGTGTTGGTGGTCTGATCGCGCTTGACGTTGAGGAGGCTGGCGCTACCGGCCAGGGCCATCTGGATGCCGCGCACGGTGGAGACGGCGTCGTAGCCGGTCAGCTCCTGCCAGGTCTCGTGTTCGAGGGACGAGGTGATATGGCCGAGGAACTCGAACTGGCGATTGGCATAGTTAACCGCCGCTTCGTTGGTCCGGTACGCGCCGCCGATGGTGATGCCCTTCATGTCGATCAACAAGCCGCCGGGCAAGATCGAGAACGCGGTGCCGTCGATGTACTCGGCCTCGTAGACCGAGCTGACCACGCCGAGAAAGCCGATCACCGGGGTCTTGGTCTTCATCAGCCGGTCGGCGCGCTCGAATTGTTCTCGCAGCTTGGCGTAGTATTGGGTCGCGCCGACATAGAGCAAGCCGCCGGTCAACGCATCAAGCGCGGGTTTGTTCTCGAGCAGTTTGATATCGCTCGCGTCCCAGCCGTTGCCGCTGGCGTCCACGTAGGGTGTGCAATTCGCGCCATCGGGCAGACAACCGGCCTCGCCCGGGTTGAAGACGATCTTGTATTGGTCGTTGGCAGCCAGGAGCTGGTCGGCCGCGCGATGGACTTGTGACCAGTTGGAGGACTCACCGCCGGTGGCGACCAGATAGTAGCCGCCAATAATCGCCGAATACTCGGCGCTGATCGTGAGATCGGCCTCACTGCTGGTTGCACCCGGTCTGCCGTCCATGGATACCAGGATGGTGAAGGGGTCGCCGATGGCCGGCGTGTAGCCCGAAATCGTGCCGCCGCCGGAGATAGGACGGGAGATTTCCGTGCCGCCCAGCCGCACGACCATGTTCGGTACGTTACCGGTTCCCACGAATTCGGTGGTCATGGTCAAGCGCTTGGTGTTGACCTCGGCCAGCAAGACCGGGGTGCCGCCCGCCTGAATAGTCAAACCGCCCGAGACGAGCCTGAACCCGACACGCACCGTCTTGCCCCATTTCTTGGGCTCGGTGGCGGGCACCGCCGCATCGTGGGCGGCCACCGAGTCATAGCGCCGCACGGTGCCGATCACCTGATAGGGCAGCGAGGCGGGCAGCAGGCCCTCGCGGATCTCGACGATTTCCCCCGCGTCGGCCACGTCCTCCAGGGTTTTGCCCGGATAGTTGGTGCGCAGCCAGGCGCCGATCTGGTCTTCGAGGATCGCCAGCGGATTCTTGTCGCGGCGCGCGGCGTCGTTGTTCTTGATGGCGTTGTAGTAGGCGGTGTAGTCGAAGCTGACCGCGTTGTAGGGGTCGAGGCTGAGACCGTTGTAGGTCTTTTGCTTGAAGCTCGCGTCCAGCGCCACCCAAGTGCAGCGCGCGGCGTTGGCGGACAGCGCGCAGTCCACCGCGGGGTTCACCGTGTTGACGCCGCGGTACTGGTCGAAGGCCACGAAGGCCTCGGTCCAGGCATGCTCGAAGTCCACCGTGCTCCGGTCGGCGGCCAGCGTCACGCCCTGGATGCCCTGATCCTTGAGCACTTGCACCGCCACGTCGAGGTTGCCGATCCCGAGCCAATTGGTGAGTTGCGCCGCCGGAAGGCGCGCCGTGCCCACCGCGTAGCGGGCCGGGATGCCTTGCGAGCGCAGCATGGCGATGAGGGTGGTGGCGATGTCCACGTCGCTGCCGCGCTGGCCGAGAAAGGTATTGACCGAGCCGGAGCGCGAGCCGTGATAGGGTGAGAATTCGATGGTGTTGTGGACGTATTCGTACATCGTGGCTGGATTTCCCAGTGCGGCCGCCTGGTCGCGCAAGGGCTGGGCGTCGGCGCCGGAGTACACGATCTCGGCCGTCTCGCCGGTCTGCGCGCCGGCCACCGGCGACACTAGCAACGGCATGGCGGACAGCAAGGCAGCGGCGAGCCGAAATAAGAGCCTATTCCAGTAGGGCCGATCGAGCCCGGCGATTGAGGCGCCCAGTCGGCAACGCGCAACGAGAGAGCATGCCCGATGGCTCTGCAACCGAGGAGCAACGCCGCCGACCGGGATGGATCGGACGTCCGGTGACCGAGGCCCGACTGAAATAGAATCTATTGAACCGGCTGAACCGGCCACCTGATGTATGAATTCGCGTTCGTGCGCATGGCGCACGTGACAAGAGGTTAGAACGTCATTCGGCCGGATCAATAAGTGGGAAGTCAACGGATGGCGCGACATTTCAAGTCCCCTCTTCACGGCCTGGCCGGTTTGGTGTTAACGGGGCGCGCCGTGCCCGCAGGCATCGCCTGCAGCGTCGGCGTAGTATGGGCCCGCGGGGTATCGGTCAATCCCCGCTGATCCCTGGCGAGCTGGCTTTGCAGCGCGCGCAACCGCGCGACACGATCCCCGGCGTCGGCGGCCAGCGCCGCGTCGAGCTGCTCGGCCCAGCGATTGAACAGGCGGGCGCGCTGCGGTCTCGCCGCCAGGCGGGTCTCCGCGCCGGTTGTTGCGCGCACGCGGGCCTCCAGCGTGGCGGCGCGCCGTTGCAGCCGCTCCACGAGCGCGCGGGTCGCGGCGCGGTCGGGCTGGGGCGACGCGGTAAGGGATTTGCTGAGGGCCTTGCCCGGCGAGGGCGTCTTTTTCTGTCCCTGCACCGTGATCGACGGGCGCGGCAGGCGCGCCGATTCGGCGGCGAGTCGGTCGACGTCGGCGCGCAGTGTCTCCAGCAGCTCGGCGTCGGCGGGGTCGTCGACCGCACGGTGTTTCGCCGCGAGCACGTTGCGACCGATGGCGCGGATGGCATCGAGCTGGGCCGGCGCAAGCGAACGCGGCGCGGCAGCCTCCGGTTTTTGCACGGGCTGCGCGAAAACGGGCGCGCCGACCGCCATCATCACGAGAAGCGAGACCGCCGGGACAATCAGGTAATGAAATATTGAACCGGTCACATGATCTTTGAATTCGCATTCGTGCGCCATGCGCACGTGACAGGGGATTGAAACGTCATCTGGCCGGATCAATAACATCGTGTTTCCTTTCCGCGATCAGTGATTGGTTCGTCGATCGGCCCGCCGCGCGGCACCTATGAGCGCCGCGGCCAGCGCCACCAGCGCCCAGGCGGGAATGGGGATGTCGCTATCGTTCGCGGCCACTATCGGATCGCAACCGGCGCAGGGATTCCCCGCCAGATTGAGGGTGGTGAGATTGGACAATCCCGTGAGCGGCGAGGTGTCATTGATGGCGTTGTTGGCGGCGTCGAGGGTGGTGAGGTTGATGGCGTATTGCAGCCCCTGCAGGCTGGTGATGCCGAGACCGGGCACGCTGAGCGCGGTGAGTTGCGCGAGCTCGCCCCGGTTGAGCTGATCCATCGCGCCCCGCCCGAGCGCCGCATTGACCGCATTGCGCAAGGCGGCGTCCGGCATGTTCACCCGCTCGCGATCGATGACCGCGGCCACGCCTTCGGCAGCGGCGAAGGCCTGCACGACGAGCGCGGTGGCCAGGACTCCGGCATCGAAGCCCCCATCGCCGCGTTGTAGGACGGTCAGGGAATCGAGTAGTGTCCTGGCGTCGGCGGAGCTGGATTCCCGCGCCAGATAGGCAAGCGCCGCCGCCGCGCGCACATGCGGCGGCGAGGAGGTGGTCACTTTTGCGCGCAGGGTGGCGATCGCGTTCGCGAGCGGCGTGGTGAGGGTGGTATCCGTGAGCTCATAAGGGGCCAGCGCCATGATCACGCGCGCGGTGACATAAGGGTCGCTCGTGGCGGCGGCCGCGCTCGGCCAGCCCTGGTCACCGCCGGCCGTGCGCTGGGTCGCCTTGAGATAGGCGATGGCCTGGGCGCTGCTGAAGCTGGCGCCGGCGGTACGCAGGGCATCGAGGACCAGCGCCGTATCCAGCGGCGAGGCGCGATAGCGCTTGGCCACTCCCCAACCGGATTGTCCAGGACCTGGAGTAGAGACGGCGGCGAGCAGCGCATCGATGTCGGACTGGGCACTGGACTGGGTCGCGCGCAACACCAGCAGCCGCCGGGCGCGCGCGTCGAGGTTCCGCGGGTCGTGGTTCTCGATCCAAGTCTGGCCGGCATAGTACGGGGCGCGACGGCGATTGACCTGATGCAGCGCCAGCACCGCGTCGGCGGTTTGCAAAAAGGTCTTGCTTGCGGAGGCATCGCGCCAACTGCCGTCGGAAGGGCTCTGTTGCGTTTCTATCCATTCGGCGCCGCGTTGCGCGGCCGTGGCATAGGGACCCGCCCCGGCCGGAAGGCTGACGGTCAGTGCGATGAGGAATGAGATCACCCGGCAGACGGCCGCGAAATCCGAATCCGCGCGCAAACGAAACCGTTGCGGACGGTACGCCGCTGCGATGCGCATTACCATGCCCTCCCTGAGCCAATTGTTCTTTTACGTGTCTTCTGCAGCGTCTTCTGAGAACGTGGCGCTGTTGAAACCCGCCCCACGCGTCATATGCGGCGGATGTGACGATACTGGCGCGCCAATGTGAACGCGCAATGTCGAGGGGGTGAATCTTTGATGACGACGTAAGCTTACGGCGGGGTGTCCGAGATCGGTTGCGCCCGCGGCCGCGACGGCTTGGCGAACCGCGCCGCTGCGAGGCTCGCCACCACCGCCGCCGCGACACTCAAGGCCAGACGGCCGCCGCCGTTCATGGCGTCCATCCAGGCCACCGGCCACGCCGGGGGCGTGCCGGCCACGGCGAAATTGGCGTACGCCAAGTCGCGCACGCTTCCCAGCAGCACCAGCGGCACGTCCAGGCATTCGACGACGACCAGCATCGCGCCCAGCAGGGCGAGCTGCAGCGCGCGTTGCGCGGCGCGGGTCAGCGGCCAGGCCAGGCCGATCGCGAACACCAGTGTCGGGTGCTGGAGCGCATGGCCCGCGAGTGTGCTGGCGGTCAGGGAGAGGCCGGCCGGCACCATGGCGCCGGCCGGCAGCAGGTCGGTGTGCGTCGTCACC
Organism: Gammaproteobacteria bacterium; assembly: GCA_023266095.1. Taxonomy (GTDB): domain Bacteria; phylum Pseudomonadota; class Gammaproteobacteria; order DRLM01; family DRLM01; genus CAKKSB01. The sequence goes on from JAHFRV010000056.1 coordinate 13,432, forward strand.
GCGGCGGCGATGACCGACTCGCCGCTCGCCGCGGTGGTGAGGGAAAGCGCATCGATGAGGTATTCCGGCCCCAGCGCGGCGAGCACCACGCGATACAGCGGCAGCATCAGCTCGACATAGTGGTGTCCCCCGAAGAGGACTGCGGCGGATACCAGCGCGTACGCTACGCTCAGGCGCAGCGCGTTTCTAAGCCACGGCGCGTCGCGCATCGGCGCCGCGGGCACGCTGGGCCCACCACAGGAAGAACAGACTCGAACCGACGATGATGAGCGTGGGACCGATGACGCCGTGCAGGACGTTAAATCCGTCCCGGTCGAAGCGCCACAAGTAATACAGCGAGACAATACGCGCCTGATTGAGCCCGTAGACCAGCGTGAGCCCCAGCACCGCACCCATAATCTTGTGACGCCACGACGCCGCGAATGCCAGTATCGCCGCGCCCAGCATGAACATGGCCTCAACGCCCTCGCAGCCGTTCAGCACCGACAGTCTCGCCTGCGGCGATACCAGCCGATGGGCCTGGGCGGTCACCGCCTCTTGCGGCGTCAGGAGATTGATGGTCCAGACGCTGGGCTTGACGGTCATCGTCTCGATGAAGAAGCGCGCGAACGCGCCGTCGTGAGCGTGGCTGTAGCCGAGCTGCAAGGCAAAGAAGTACACGAGGAACAGGGCAACAAAGACCAGCGAGCGCCGGTACCCTGCCCGGATGGCCGAATCCTGCGCACGCGGCGCGTCCTGCATCGTGAGTCCACCTGTGCTACGCGGGAAGTTCCTGCGGCAAGATAACCGCACTTCTTTACCAAGGGATGACAGACTCGCAGGTCTGCGCAAGATCCCCGCAGCGTGCTCGGCCCGCTGACAACGGCAGAACTACCGAAACCTCGAATAGAGCGGCACTTCCCCTTGGCAGTCGCAATCCGTTCATGGGTGGTCGAGGAAAGTCCCCGGTTCCGCATTAAGCGGGCCGGGGGAAATTATTACGCCGCCAATTGCTTGGCCAAGGCCACCTCAATGCTGTCGCCGTCTTGATTGAGGACATTGAGTCCGGTGTCTGGCATATCCCCCGAGGTGGACTGAGACACGGCAATCTTCTTGGCCATGGGCGTCAAGCACGCGATCTGTGCCGTCTTCTCATATCCTAAAAAGTACACGTCCACCGGCTGCTTTTGACCGATACGCCACGAGCGGCGGGCGGCCTGTTGCAGGCTGTAGACATTATACGAACCGCCCCGGGTATCCGAGAGACTCATTTGTAGAGAGGATCGAGTCCGGGGCGGTTCGTATGCTGTGTTTAGAATGTACGAGAGCAATCCGGAAACCTGCTATAGCAGCACTGATTATCTAGATTGTGGTCGTGGAATGGGTCGGACATTTCTCGCTAAGCCTGCGTCTACAGTATCCCAGTCCGTTACTTGCTAAAAGTAACTAAGTACGTTACAGCATCTATCAATCGAAGGAGATTGCCATTGATTCAAAGTTTTCGGGACCGTTGGCTAAGAGAGTTTTATCTGAAAGATAAAATCAGCAAGAGGATACCCTCTGAAGTCGAAGATCGACTGTTCCGAAAGCTGCAGTTAATCGATGACGCGACCTGTGATCTCGACTTGCGGTCGCCTCCGAGCAATCATTTTTGAAAAGTTGAGAGGAAATCTGTCCGGGAAGCATTCGATCCGCGTTAGCAAGCAATGGCGGCTGGTATTTACCTGGTCAGGCGAACGTGGTGAGGTCCAGGACATCTATCTGGATAACCACGACTATATCGGTGAGGCAGGCCATGCATATTACAAAACGGCAACCCATCAGTGTTGGTGAAATGATTACCGAGGAATTCCTCCTGCCCATGGCGCTGACTCAGGGACAATTGGCTGAAGCGATGGGAGTCAGTCGAAAAACCGTTAATGAGTTGTGTACCAATCGCCGTGCAATCACGACTGATACAGCACTGATGCTGGCCACCGTATTTGGGAATAATGCTGATTATTGGTTGAATCTGCAGCAGCGCAACGAGCTGTGGAAAGCGCTTAACACACCAAAGCGGCGAGCACGGATCGAGAAGCTAAACCGATTGCTGCTTAAGTTTGATTGAATATGGTATTTTTCATGGTATCTGCTTATACGCCATTTATAATAGCATTGAAAATAAATAACTTTTTATGCTTATTTACAATCGAGTGGAAGTAGCCTGATAGAAGTCATTGTTTACTAATGGGTAAACATCCTTGTTAAGCATATGAATCACATCATCAATGAGTCGGCGAATCATTAATATCAATGACTTGGCTGAGCGTAGTCGAGTGGTTCTCATTTTCGATGGTACTTTTGATGGCATCAGGACTCTGGCCGGTCGCAGGTCTATGCCCACTACTTAAAATTCCCGCAACGGCTAAGCGCCGTGACGGTATGCCAATCCTGATAAGCACTTTGCCATTGGACAAGTTATGCTGGAACCCTGAACTTCATTAGGTGTAACAGCAAGAAACGTCAAGCGAACGGATTGTTGACAAATAACGCTTCCACACCTAATTTAATTAGGTGTCCACGTGGTATGTGTCAACTATGAAAATCCAGGATTTTTTCCGCGAAAACCCAGTATTCCGGCATGAGGTGTTTGCAGCCTTCCTGGAGGCCGGCGGGCCCCGTAGTACAAAAACCCGGGAAACGCTGCTCGCCTATCACGTCAACGCGGGTCACCTGCTACATATCCGCCGCGGTCTGTATGCGGTCGTGCCGGCGGGGCTCAGCCCGGAACGCCATCAGGTCGATCCGTACCTGTTGGGGGCACACATGACGGATGATGCCGTGCTGGCCTATCACAGCGCCTTGCAGTTTCACGGCAAGGCTTACTCCTTGCATCGCCGATTTCCTTATCTGACCCGGCACTCCCGGCGTCCGTTCGTGTTCCAGGGACAGGAATTCATCGCCGTGCCGTTTCCAAAGGCATTGCAGGCCGGTCAGGCCGAGTTGTTCGGGGTTGAGACGCACAAACATGCCGGCGGACAGGTGCGGGTCACCCACCTTGAACGCACGCTGGTTGACGTGCTCGTGCGTCCCGACCTGGGCGGTGGATGGGAGGAGGTGTGGCGCTCCCTGGAATCGGTCGAGTACTTCGATCTCGACCAGGTGATCGACTATGTCCTGAGACTTCACAGCGCGACCGCGGCGGCGAAGGTGGGATTTTTTCTCGAGCAACATCGTGACGCGCTGATGGTGGACGATGCGCGGCTGGACCAGTTGCGAAAGCACATACCCAAGCAGCCCTGTTATCTGGACCGTAGCCGTAGAACGTCCGGAAAACTGGTTTCCGCCTGGCGATTGGTGGTGCCGCCGGCCGTCCTAGCACGGACCTGGGAGGAGGGTGCATGAATCTCTCTCTGCAGGATCTGCAAGTGGAGGCTGCGGCGACAGGGTTTTTGCCCGAAACGCTGGACAAGGTCATTCGTCTGATCGGGTTGCTGGAGGCATTTCGAAGTCATCCATTCCTCAAGGATCGCGTTGCTTTGAAGGGCGGCACGGCGCTGAATTTATTTGTCTTCGACTTGCCACGCTTATCCGTTGATATCGATTTGAACTATATAGGCTCTGCGGACCGGGAAGTGATGCTTGCCGAACGGGAGAAGGTCGAGCAGGCGATCATGGCAATCTGTGGGCGCGAAGGATTTACGCCGCGGCGTGTACCGCAAGAACACGCCGGCGGTAAATGGCGGCTGGGTTATACGAATGCGCTTGGCCGCAACGCCAATCTCGAAATCGATGTGGTCTTCACCTTGCGGGTTCCATTATGGCCGTTACAGGTATGGGATTCCCATCCGGTAGGGTCGTTTCAGGCACGCAATATACCGATCCTCGATATTCATGAACTTGCGGCGGGCAAACTGAGTGCGCTCTTTTCCAGGCAGGCGAGTCGCGATCTTTTCGATGCGCATGCACTACTCAGTCGCAGCGATCTTGAACGCGAAAAGCTGCGGTTGGGTTTTGTTGTGTATGGTGCGTGCAGTCGTAGGGATTGGAGAACCCTGTCACCTGACGATATACGCTGTGATCAGAGAGAGCTTCAACAGCAACTCATACCAGTTCTGCGCGGTGATGCCGTTCTTGAACCCGGCGAAATGAGCATCTGGATGGAGCGCCTGGTCTCCGAATGTCGGGATCGATTATCGCTGGTGTTGCCATTCGAGAAACATGAGCGTGACTTTCTGGATCAGGTCCTTGACCGGGGAGAAATTGTTCCTGAACTTCTGACTGGAGACGACGAACTGGCGGCGCGCATCAGGCAACATCCGCAGTTACTTTGGAAAGTGAAGCATGTCCGGGAACATAATCGGCTCCCCCTTGATTGACACTCACGGCACTTCAGTGGGACTAATGATTACAGGGTACTGGATCCATGACTGAGCGCGATCCGTTGTTGGGGTTGAAGGCTGAAAATGCCCGCTTGATCGCTCTGTTGGAAGCGAACGGTATTCGATGGCGCGCGCCGCCGGAGCATCTACCACCCCCTTCGACGCCGGAACCCTCACGGCTTTCCTCGGACGAGAAGGTGGCGCTGTTTCGCCGGTTGTTCCGGGGGCGCACGGATGTCTACCCGATCCGGTGGGAAAGCAAGACTTCGGCCAGGTCGGGTTACTCGCCAGCCTGTGCCAATGAATGGCGCGCGGGTGTCTGTGAGAAGCCGCGAATCAAGTGCGGGGACTGTGGCAGCCGACTACTGATCCCGCTATCGGATGCCGTCCTGTACGATCATCTCGCCGGCAAGCACACAGTCGGCGTCTATCCTCTGCTGGAGGACGATACCTGTCATTTTCTCGCCATCGATTTCGACGAAGCCGAATGGAGAGAAGATGCTCGGGCCTTCGTGCAATCCTGTATCGAACTCGGTGTCCCGGCTGCTCTCGAGATTTCACGATCCGGCAACGGGGCGCATGTCTGGGTATTTTTCGCCAGCCGGGTGCCGGCACGCGATGCCCGTCGCCTGGGTACGGCCATCATCAGCTATACCTGCTCGCGTACCCGGCAGTTGAAGCTTGCGTCCTACGACCGTCTGTTGCCCAATCAGGACACGATGCCCAAGGGTGGCTTTGGTAACCTGATCGCCTTGCCACTGCAGAAAATACCCCGCGAGAACGGTTGCAGCGTATTCGTTGATGTAGAACTGCGTCCGTTTGACGATCAATAGGCATTCCTCGCTGCAATCCAACCGATGGCACCGCACGACATCGAGCCAACCATTCTGCGTGCTACAGGTGGAGTGCATCCATTGGACGTCACATTCATCGACGAAGAAGATATGGCAAAGCCGTGGCAGCGTTCGACGCCGGTGGTGAAGAATTTGACAGGGGCTTCCATGCCAACGTCTCTCACCGTGACGCTGGCCAATCTTATCTACTTCGAGAAAGCGCAGTTGCCACAGGCGTTGGCGAACCGCTTGATTCGCCTTGCCGCGTTCCAGAATCCGGAGTTCTACAAGGCGCAGGCGATGCGGCTTTCGGTCTGGGATAAGCCGCGCGTGATCGGCTGTGCCGAGAACTATCCGCAGCACATTGCCTTGCCACGTGGTTGCCTGGATGCCGTGCGGGAATTGTTGAGAGAAAACGACATTCACAGTGAGCTGTGTGATGAGCGCTATGGTGGCGAGTCTCTGGAAGTCACCTTCGTCGGTACGTTGCGCCCGGATCAGCAATCGGCGGTTGTGGAAATGCTGAGCCATGATGTCGGTGTGCTGTGCGCGCCTACCGCCTTCGGCAAGACAGTCGCGGCGGCAGCGATGATTGCCAACCGTGGTGTGAACACACTGGTGTTGGTGCACCGCACGGAGTTGCTCAAACAATGGCAGGAGCGTCTGCGGGCTTTTCTTTGTCTCGACAAAGGTGCGATCGGCACGATCGGTGGCGGCAAGGCCAGACCCACAGGGAAGATCGATATCGCGGTGATGCAGTCCCTGTCGCGGCAGGGCGAAGTGAATCTATTGGTCGAGAACTACGGTCACGTCATCGTGGATGAATGCCACCATGTCGGTGCGGTGTCATTCGACGCCATTCTGAAGCGCACCAAGGCGAAATACGTGCTCGGCCTCACCGCCACGCCGATCCGTCGCGATGGCCAGCAACCGATCATCTTTATGCAATGTGGACCGATTCGGCATACAGCGGCAAAATCCGCCGGCGCTCCGCACGATCTGAAGGTGGTGCCGTATTCGCTGCATACGTGCATCGACCTGCCGCTCGAAGCCGGAATTCAGGATGTGTTCCGGTACCTCGCCAACGATCAGGGCCGGACAGTCACCATTGCGGGCGAAATCGGACGCATCTTTAGCCAGGGCCGGAAGGTGCTGGTGCTGACCGAGCGTACCGACCATCTCGATGCCATTTCGGCGGCGTTGGCTGGGAAGATTCCAGAATTGTTCGTCCTGCATGGCCGGATGTCACGAAAGCAGCGAGCGACACTGATTGAGCAACTCGAGGCTCTACCCTCGGAGGCACCGCGCGTACTGCTCGCGACCGGCAAGCTGGTCGGGGAGGGGTTCGACCATCCACCGCTAGACACCCTGGTGCTGGGGATGCCGGTGTCGTGGAAGGGTACCTTGCAGCAGTATGCCGGCCGGCTGCACCGCGAGCACGCCAACAAGATCGACGTGCGGATCATCGATTTCGTGGATACGGGCCACCCGGCGCTGCGGCGGATGTGGGACAAGCGCCGACGCGGATACAAGGCCATGGGGTATCGGATCGACGAATGAATGCCATCGATTACGTGGCCCGATGCTCAGCGTATTCGTGATAAATATGCCGGAAATGGAAATGGCTTCATTTCGCAAAAAGTGAATCGTGATGAGTGAATACCAGTACTACGAATTCGTCGCCATCGACGAGCCATTGACCTGGAAGCAGATGGCCGAGCTACGCGCGTGCTCATCGCGTGCCAGCATTACGCCGACCCGCTTCGTCAATGATTACCAATGGGGCGATCTCAAGGGCGATTCCGCCGACTGGATGCGGCGCTACTTAGATGCTCACGTCTATGTGGTTAACTGGTGTACTTGCCTTCTGTGCCTGCGCGTGCCGAAAAGTGCGTTCGATGCCAGGACCTTCCGCGCCTTCAAAACCAAAGCCGCTTTTTCGGTTAAGCAGACTAAGACGCATTGGGTTCTTGAGTGGGGGCTGGACGAGAGTGACAACTACGATCGCTTTGCCGAAGAGGATGGGCGAGGCTGGATGGGCAGGCTGTCGCCATTGCGTGACGAACTGCTGCGTAGCGACGTGCGTCCGCTGTATCTCGGCTGGCTGGCCGGCGTGAGCGCGGGTGAAGTCGACGAAAAGGCTACCGAGTCCCAACCACCGCCCGGACTTTCCCGGCTGACGGCTGCCCAGCAATCGCTGGCGGAATTCCTGGAAGTCAATGCGGACCTGCTGGCCGCCGCCGGACTCGCTGACCCGCAAGGTTTAACACCCGATGGCGAGAGCGACGCGGAACTGGATGCCTGGATCGCCGGGCTACCTGCGGCAGAGAAAACCGCGATGCTCAAACGGCTGTTGACCGGGCATGCGCAGCAGGCCGAGCGTACTCTGAAATTGCGTTTCCTGGCGTGGCAGCGTGAACAACAGCCGGTTGCAAAATCACAAATGCGGCGGCGCACGGTCGCAAATCTATATGGGTCTACGCGGATTAGTGTGGGTGCCAAAATGGGGTTTCATAGAAGTCCAGCCTTATAATCCCAGTGTTTCCACGTTCTGGAGGAAGCAAGAAACGTGTTCTGTCTCAGGTGCAGG
>JAHFRV010000010.1 GCA_023266095.1 Gammaproteobacteria bacterium
AAGAGCCATAAAACGAAGGCCAAAAGCCTATCCATTACTGATGAAACCTCGCGACGAAGCAAGAGCTGAGGTGATGAAAAATGGTCACCCAAAGAAGCTTAAGTAAGCGCCATTCGTGTCAGGCCCCGCATGCCGTTTATAGAGGTCGTGAGGGCGGCGCCCATGAGCGTCGCTACGGGAACACAGATCGAAATATCAATCATCAGGAGACCAAGCATGGAAAGAACCAAGTGGCCCCTAGGGATGTTGGCGGCGGCGATGCTGGCCGTGGTACCGGGTGCGATGGCGGGGAGTATGGGCGATGTGCGCTGGAGCGGGTTTTTATCCGCGGGCGGAGCGGTGAGTGATACGGAAACCCTCTATAACGAGAGCGTGGATAAGGAAGGCAGTTTTAATTTGACCCGCTTCGGTCTCAACGCGGCGGCCGATGTCGATGCGACATGGTCATTGGCGGCGCAGATCGTCAATCATGGTTTCGGGGAGGAGATCAGCTTCGACTGGGGCTACGCCACTTATCACCATGGCGACGCCGTGGATATCAAGCTCGGCAAGATCAAGTATCCCAATGGCCTGTTGTCGGAAGTGGTGGATGTCGGCGCGGCCTATCCGTGGGTGCGCCCGCCGCAGGAGTTTTACAGTCTCTCGCCGTTGGGTTCCATCATGCTGCTGGAGTCCTATCGTGGCGCGGCGCTGGTTTTCAAATCCCAGCTGAGCAACGCTGACCTTGAATTCGAGCCGTTCTATGGCAACACCGATCTCGACGACGAGCCCGATTCCCAGCTGCGCAAGATCCTCGGTCTGCGCGCCAGTGTGGGCAATGACGTGTTTAAGGTGCAGGCCGCCTACTCGCAAGCCAATATGGCCATGGCCAGCGGTGTCACGCGCGACATGCTCGATGGCCAGGATCAATCCGTGTGGACTGTCGGCGGTTCACTGAATTGGAACAATGTCATCGGTTACGCCGAGTACGGCAGCTACAGTGTCAGTGATTTCGCCGAGTTTGACACCACGGCGGGTTATGTGACGGTCGGTTATCAATTCGGCCTCATCACGCCGTTGCTCACCTTTGCTTCATTCGATCAAGACAGCGGCCTGGGTCAGGATTCGGTGACGCTCGGCATGCGTTACCAGCTCTCGCCGTCCGTCGCGGTCAAGGGCGAGTGGCAATCGATACAGCCCAAGGAACGCGACAGCGCCATCGCCGGCGAGACACCGGCCGGTTTGTTCGAGGAGATGCCGGACGAAGATCGCGTCAACGTCGTCAACCTCGTCGTCGATTTCGTGTTTTAAGGAGAGATGGTCATGCAATGGAAACCGAGAAACCAAGTGCTGCGCGCGGCGATGCTGAGTGTGTTGCTGTGCGGGTCCACAAGTTGGGCTCAGGCCGAACTGGCCGTCGTCGTCCACCCGGGCAATCCGGCCACCGCCCTCGACCTGGAGGAGGTCAAGCGCATCTTTATGGGTAAGTCGAATAATTTTCCCGGCGGCCAAAAAGTCACGCCCGTGGATCAACGCGACGGCAGCCCGGTCAAGGAGTCCTTCATCACCAAGGTGCTGCAAAAGGACGCGGCCCAGCTCACCAGTTACTGGGCAACCCTGATCTTTTCCGGCAAGGGTAAACCGCCGGCCGCGGTGGGCAATGACGCCGACGTCATCAATTGGGTCAAGGACCATCCGGATGGTTTGGGGTACGTGGATGCCGCGGCGGTGAACAATTCCGTGAAGGTGTTGTTGCGCGTGCCCTAGCTGCGGAGGGCAGCATGAAGACCATTACGATAAGACGGAGACTCGCATGACTTGGTATCTGAATCTGTCCATCAAATTGAAGATCGGATTGCTCGCCTTGGTGGGAGTGGCCGGGTTTGTCGTGAATCTGTCCGTCAACTACTCGAACGCGCAGGCCAATGCCGTGCGCTTGGCGATGATCAAGGAAGTGATGTTCCCGGCGATCAAACGGGCCGAGTTTTCCCTGATGCGGCTAGACAAGATGAAGGATCAGCTCAAGGCCGCGGCGGGAGCCGGAGACGAGGACATGCTGGGCGAGGCGGACACCTTGGCCGGTGCCATGCGCGACGACCTGGCCGAGCTCGCCCGGCCGGAGATTCCCCACGCTGAGCGTGCCGCGCTGCTGCTCAAGCAGTGGGAAGCCTATTATTCCCAGGGGCGAAGTTTGACCCTGGGAATCATCAAGCAGACCCTGGGCCCGGAACGGGTGGCGCCGGCCGTGGAACAGATGCAAGACAGCCTGCATGCCTTCGAGGAAAATCTCAAGGGTTACGATCAAACATTCAGCGAGGAATTCAGCGCCATCTTGCATACGGCGGACGAGGCCGACTATCATGTCTTGCTCGTGGGTTTGGTGGTGGGCATGGTGACGGTGATGTTGATGGTGTTCGTGGCGTGGTTCACCAGCGGTGCCATCACCGGCAATCTACGGCGGGTGACTGACTCCCTAAATCTGCTTACAGCTGGCGAAGGTGACTTGACTCGTCGCCTGGAGAGTCGCGGCAACGATGAGATTGGTCATCTGGTTAGCCGCTTCAATGCTTTCCTGGGCAAACTCCAGGGCATCATTGCCGAGGTCAAGGGTTCCACTGACCAGCTTGGGCAGGCGGCGGCGGGCATGCTGGTCGTTACCGAGCAGAGTCATCGGGTGGTGTTGGAAGAGCAACGCGCCACCGACGAGGCCGCCGCCGCGATGCGGCAAATGTCCGCCACTGTCGCGAGCATCGCGGAGAGCGCGTCCGCGGCCGCGTCCGCCGCCGGTAATGCCAACAGCGAAGCCGAGGCGGGGCGTGCCGTGGTGGCCGAGACCATCGAGAAGATCGACGCCCTCGCCCGCGAGGTGGAGCGTGCCGCCGAGGTGGTGGTACAACTCAAGGCCGAGACCGGCAATATCGGCACCGTGCTCGATGTGATCGGTGAAGTGGCCGATCAGACCAACCTGCTGGCGCTCAACGCCGCCATCGAGGCGGCGCGTGCCGGCGAGCAGGGTCGCGGTTTCGCCGTGGTGGCGGACGAGGTGCGTAATCTGGCTACCCGTACTCGCCAGTCCACCGAGCAAATCCAGAAGATCATAGTCCGCCTGCAGAGCGAAGCGGGCACGGCGGCGCAGGTCATGGAGCGCGGCCGCCAGCAGGCTCACGACAGCGTCAAGCAAGCCGAGGCGGCCGGCAATTCGCTGCGTCGCATCACCGACGCGGTGGATATCATCAATGACATGAACTGCAAAATCGCCAGCGCCACCGAGGAGCAGACGGTGGTGTCACGCGATATCGCCGACACCGTGGCGAATATCCGTGCCATCACCGAGCAGGTCAATGAGGGCGTCTCACAAACCTCGGCCGCTGGAGAAGAGTTGCAACAACTTGCCCGACGTCTTCAGGCCCTGGTCGGTCGTTTCCGGGTTACGTAGCTGGCGTGGCCGGCTAGCAGCGTCGGGGTAATCCAATATTCTTTTACCCCCGCAACTCCTCAATCAATTTCCGCAACGCCTGGCCGCGATGGCTCAAGCTGTTTTTGATTTCGGGAGGCAGTTCGGCGGATGAGCAATCGTGAGTGGGGACGTAGAACACCGGGTCGTAGCCGAAGCCGTTTTCGCTGCGCGGTGAAAACAGGATGCGGCCTTGCCGGGTACCTGGGCAGAGGAGCGGGGTGGGGTCGACTGTGGCGGCGGAGGTTGGTAAGCGAATCGGACCGGCCATGGTACGCGTGGTTACCGCGCACCATGGCCGGCGCGAGGCATCGACATAAGCGGCACGATAGCTTGGTCGTGGATGATCTTCAGCTAAGTAGGTTGATGTGGGGAGGACCGGAGAGATGCCGGCCCTTGCCCGATTAGCCCTTTGTTGCTGCATACGCGAATACTCCCTCACACAACCGTTCGGCGATACGAATTACTGCCAAGTATGGTGGCAATGTGGCCTGTTTTAAGCCCCGATACTCGAGCTCTTTTGCAGCATATGTTTCACCTAAGTGACGGATTGTGCGTGGCTCTTGATCTACGAGCTGTACAGCAACATCAATACGGCGACGGCAGACATTCTGCGAGGAGCGCACATAAACCATGACCGTAAGCGCGGCTTCGCAGTTCGGCAGTGGAAATTTGCTTACCGGAATACAAGCGGACGCATTGCTGGCTGACAAAGGCTACGATGCGTGATGCGCTGCTGGAGAATCTAAGGGAAAGTAATATTGACGCGGTCATTCCGTCCAAAGCCAATCGCACTATGCAGCATCCCTGTGACTGGCATGTATACTAGGAGCGCCACCTGATTGAGTATTTTTTCGGCAAGACCAAACACGACCGCCGCGTCTTTTCACGTTGCGAGAAATTGGCGGTGAACTACCTGAGCTTTTTGTCTTTCGTCGGTGCGCTTATGTGGATTCGGTAAATGTCAACAGAACCTACGAGACTTCATACTTGGCGTCTTTGGTGGTTAATAAATTTTCGGTGTGTGACAGGTGAAGCGTCATGATTCGCTGGCAATGGGTCCGGTTTGCTGCAATCTCGTGCGTGTTCTTAGCCGGGTGTGATATCGACCGCGGTCCGGCGGGGGTGGAGACTCTCTCGGGCAGCAATGTGGTACGACATCACAATCCGCAACAGGTCGCCTTGGGCGAGCAAGTATTCAAGCGACACTGCGCCGTCTGCCACGGTGCGAACGGCGAAGGCGTGCCCAATTGGCGACAACGTGACGCGGAGGGATTTTTTCCGCCGCCGCCGCTCAACGGCAGCGGTCATGAGTGGCATCACCCCGCGGCGATGTTGCGCGACATGATTCGTGATGGCAGTCCGCCGGGCCAAGGCAAGATGCCGGCCTGGGGCGGCACGTTGTCGGAACAGGAGATCGCGGCGGTGGTCGAGTGGTTTCAATCGCGCTGGCCCGATCCGGTATATGCCGCGTGGTACGATATGCAGCAGCGCTCACAGGGCAGGTAAACTGCGGCGAGTGCAGAAAGCAGGGTTTATGCGCCGCTGCAAGGCCATTCCGTGCGATGTGAAGTAATCTTGCCTTCCTTAAAACGTACCCAGCAAGCTGTGTGTCTTTGGGTTTTATAGGGTTACCATTTTCATACGCACCGTGTTCAAACACTGAAAGAAGGATGTGTGATATGAGTGCTTACGGATTTCATACCAAGTTGTCCGATTCCTTTGATGTGGCTGTGGCGCGCGTGACCGAGGCGCTGGCGAAAGAGGGCTTCGGCGTGCTGACCGATATCGATGTGCAGGCTACTTTTAAAAAGAAACTGGGCGTTGAGACCCGCCCTTACCGCATTCTCGGCGCGTGTAATCCACCGCTGGCGCATCGCGCGTTGCAGGCCGATCCGGACATCGGTTTGTTGCTCCCTTGCAATGTGGTGGTGCGCGAAGAGCAGGACGGCGGCGTCATCATCGCCTTCATGGATCCGGCCGCCGTGTTGGGCTTGGTGGGCAAGCCGCAGGTCAGCGTTTTGGGGGCGGAGGTGCGTGACAAGTTGCGGCGAGTGTGTGACGCCCTGGGTTGAGCGGAATCTTGCCTGCATTGCCGGGGTCGATTAAAGTGGTATTACTCTAAGTCCGTTCGAGAAGGCGAGATGCGTTTTCTTACCTATCTGATCACGATAGCCATGTTGCTGGCTGGCCAGCCAGCCTACTCGATGGGCGGTGAGGCCTCTTGCGGCGCGGACGAAACGGTTATGACCGGCGGTCATGGCGACCTGTCTCATGGCAAACAGTGCGCGCCCGCCCCTTTCCTGGATCACGGTGATCATTGTAGTGTCGGCGATGGCTGTAATGCTTCTGGTCACTGCAATCCCGTGCTTCTCGCCTCTTCGGTTTTTATTCACCGGCAAGCACCTGTATTGATGCAGGCGCAGGCTACGCCGGTTTGGGTCCAGCCGGACCTGCCTTCCGAAATCGAGCCTCCCCGCGCTTAGTTGTTTTGTCGTGGCGGATGATGCGGGTGTGTCATGCAGCGGCGCACCGGCGCACCGGCGCACCGGCGCCCCGGCGCCCCATCCATCTATTGTTTTACTCATGGAATTAACCAAGTTGTGCGCCCGCGCGCCAAGTGCGCGGATTGCGTGCTCCCTATCGAGGACAGAGCCATGTTTGATTACCTTGTGGCGCGGCGCCGCGATGCCATGGCGGGACTGATCGTGCTGTTATTCGCCACGTCGGCGCACGGCGCCGAGCCGCTCACGGTGGATGCCGCGGTCGCGCTGGCCTTGGCCGCCAATCCGGTGTTGGCCTCCGCGCGCGCGCGCGCGGAGGCGCGTGCCGCCCTGCCTGCTCAAGCCGGCGCCTGGCCCGATCCCACTCTGACGATAGAACCGGGCCGGGCCGCGATGAATCAGCTGAAAATAACTCTGAATCAGGCCATGCCTTATCCCGGCAAACGCAAATTGCAGCAAGAGATAGCGGCATATGATGCCGAGGCGGCCGATTTGGAGGCGAGGGAGGCGGCGCTGCAATTGGGCTCCCAGGTGAAACAAGTGTGGTGGCAACTGTTTTACCTTGACCGAGCCTGGGTGACGCTACATCACACCCAAGAGTTGATGCGCCAATTGGCGAGCGCGGCCGAGAGCCGTTACCGCGTCGGTGCAGGCATTATGCAGGATGTGTTGCGGGCGCAACTGGAACTTTCCAAGTTAATGGCGGTGGAAGTCGATCTGGTAGGTCAACGGCGCGGCGCGGAGGCGCGGCTCAACGCACTGCTTTATCGGCCTGCCACCGCCTCGCTGGTGTTGCCCACGGCGGTGGCGGAGTCCTTGCCCGAGTTACCTTCGGAAGAAGAGTTGTCGCAATTGGCGATGAGCAGGCCGATGCTGTTGGCGCAGTTGCGGGGCATCGCGGCGGCCAAGAGCGCCTTGGCCTTGGCGCACCAGGATTATCGCCCGGATTTCATGGTGGGGGCCAATTACGAGAGTCGCGAGGGTGAGGCGGACATGAAGAGCGTGATGTTCACCATGACCCTGCCTTTGCACACGGCGGCGCGCCAGGACAAGGCGGTGGATCAGCGCAGCGCCGAGCTGATGGCGCAAGGCTTTGCGCAGCAAGAGGCGGAGACCCAGGTGACCACCGAGGTGGCGTTGGCGTTGGCCGATTACCGGCGCGCCCGTGAGCAGGCGCGGCTGCTCAAAATGGCCGTCATCCCGCAAGCCGCGCAGACCGTGACCTCGATGAGGATGGCTTACCAAGTGGGCAAGGTGGATTTTTTCAATTTGAGCGATGCCCAGAGCACCTTGTATGACTATGAGACCCGCTATTGGCAGGCCTACAGTGAGGCGCAGCGGGCGTTGGCCCAGCTGGAGACCGCGGTGGGGCAGGAGGTGGTTCATGAATAGCAGGACGGCCATCGTTGCAGTAGTCGCATTGATGCTGGGCGTGGGCGGGGGATATTGGTGGGCGCGCCGCGATGTCCCCGCGGCCGTGACGCCGCAGGCTCAGATCCCGGTGGTGCGCAAGCCGCTTTATTATCGCCATCCCATGAACCCCGCCGTTACTTCGCCGGTGCCGAAAAAAGATGAGATGGGCATGGACTATGTTCCGGTCTACGCGGAAGCCGAGGCGGGTACTGCCGGCACCGTCAGTATCGACCCGGTGACGTCGCAGAACATCGGTGTGCGCACGGCGCGCGCGGAGCGCCGCGTGCTGTCGCGGATCATCAACGCCGCGGCCCGGGTGGATTACAACGAAGAACAGTTGGCTCGCCTCAATCCCAAGACCGAGGGTTGGGTGGAATCACTGGCGGTTTCCACCACGGGTCAGCGGGTCGGCAAGGGTACTATCCTGCTGAGCATTTATTCGCCGCAACTGGTGGCCACGCAGCAGGAATATCTGCTGGCCTTGCAGAATCAGGCGACCCTGAAGGAGAGCGCTTACGAGGAGATGCGCCGCGGCGCCGAGCAGATGGTGGAGGCGGCGCGTACCCGGCTGGAATTCTTGGACGTGCCGGCGCATCAGATTCTTGAGCTGGAGCAGACCCGGCAAGTCACCAAGGTGTTGCACATCCACTCGCCTTTCGACGGCGTGGTGCTGAGTGTCGGTGTGCGCCCCGGCCAATATGTCACGCCCGACACCGAACTCTATCGCATCGCCGATTTCAGGAAAGTGTGGGTGTATGCGGATGTCTACGAGAACGAATTGCCGTGGCTGAGCATCGGTGACAGCGCCGAGATGCGAATTGCCGCCGCGCCGGGCCAGGTGTTCAAGGGACGGGTGAGTTATATCTATCCCTACATGGATCCCAAGACCCGCAGCGCGCGCTTGCGTCTGGAATTCGACAATCGCGGCGGGCTGCTCAAACCCGAGATGTACGCCCAGGTGACATTGCGCGCCGGCCGCAAACACGAAGGCATTGCCGTGCCCAGCGAGGCGGTGATCCGCTCGGGTGAGCGCGAGCAGGTGTTCGTGCTGCGCGCCCCCGGCAAATTCGAGCCGCGGGTCGTGGAGCTGGGACTGACGGCGGAGGGCTGGACCGAGATCACCAAGGGTGTGCAGGTCGGCGAGGAAGTGCTGACCTCGGCGCAGTTCCTCATCGATTCGGAATCCAAGTTGCGCGAAGCGGCGGGCAAGA
This sequence comes from Gammaproteobacteria bacterium, assembly GCA_023266095.1. Taxonomy (GTDB): domain Bacteria; phylum Pseudomonadota; class Gammaproteobacteria; order DRLM01; family DRLM01; genus CAKKSB01. The sequence goes on from JAHFRV010000010.1 coordinate 8,562, forward strand.
TGAGGGAGGCTGCTGAGCCGAGCGATCATTCCCCTCCCCAACCCTCCCCCTTGCAGGGAGAGGGCAGGGTGGGGGTAGAACCTGCGCTGGAAGACAGAGACATGTCTGATCTGGATATGGGCGAGATGCGCCTCGATGACCAGGGGCGTAAGCATGATTGACGCCATCATCGCCGCGGCGCTGCGCAATAAATTCCAGGTCGTGCTGGCGACGCTGATCCTGATCGCCGCGGGGATATGGGCGTTGCGCGCCACGCCGGTCGATGCGATCCCCGATCTGTCGGATGTGCAGGTAATCGTGTTCACCGACTACGCCGGTCAGGCGCCGCAAGTGGTGGAGGATCAGGTCACTTATCCGCTGACCTCGGCGCTGCTCGCCGTGCCGCACGCCAAAGTAGTGCGCGGTTATTCGCTGTTCGGCATGTCTTTTGTCTACATCATCTTCGACGAAAGCACGGATTTGTATTGGGCGCGCTCACGGGTGCTGGAATACCTCAACTATGCGCGCGAGCGTCTGCCCGCCGGCGTGAATCCGCTATTGGGTCCCGATGCCACCGGTGTGGGCTGGGTGTACGAATATGCGCTGGTGGACAAGAGCGGCCGCCACGATCTCGCGCAATTGCGCACGCTACAGGATTGGTTTCTGCGTTATCAGTTACAGACCGTGCCGGGCGTGGCGGAAGTCGCCTCCATCGGCGGTTATGTGAAGCAATATCAAATTGAGGTGGACCCGCGCGCGCTGGCCGCCTACAACATCACGCTCGCCGGCGTGCGCGAGGCCATCGAACGCTCCAACAACGATGTGGGTGGGCGGATGATAGAACTGGCCGAGACCGAGTACGTAGTGCGCGGACGGGGTTATCTGCATTCCATCGCAGACATCGAAGGTATACCGGTGGCGGTGAGTGAGAGCGGCGTGCCGGTCCGTCTCAAAGATATTGCCGAGGTGCATCTCGGCCCCGAACTGCGGCGCGGTCTCGCTGAACTCAATGGCGAAGGCGAGGTGGCGGGCGGTGTGGTGGTGATGCGTTACGGCGAGAACGCGCACGCCGTCATCCAGCAGGTGCGGGCCCGATTGGAGGAGCTCAAGAATAGCCTGCCGGCAGGCGTGGAGATCGTGCCGGTCTACGATCGCGGCAGCCTCATCGAGCGCGCCGTAGGCACGCTCAAGCGCGCGCTGATCGAGGAGTCCATCATCGTCTCGCTGGTGTGCATCCTGTTTTTATTGCACGCGCGCTCGGCGCTGGTGGCCATCATCACCCTGCCGCTGGGGATACTCGCCGCCCTGCTCATCATGCGCTGGCAAGGCATCAACGCCAACATCATGTCGCTGGGCGGCATCGCCATCGCCATCGGCGCCATGGTGGACGGCGCCATCGTCATGATCGAGAACGCCCACAAACATCTCGAACGCGCGGTGCAGGCCAAGGGCGGCGCTTTGAGTCATGCGGAACGTTGGGAGGCATGCAGTGCGGCGGCGAAAGAAGTGGGGCCGGCGCTGTTCTTCTCGCTGCTGATCATCACCGCTTCTTTCCTGCCGGTGTTCACCCTGCAAGCTCAAGAGGGGAGATTGTTTGCGCCGCTCGCCTATACCAAGACCTATGCCATGGCCGCGGCGGCGGTGCTGGCCATCACCCTGGTGCCGGTGCTGATGGGTTATTTGATACGCGGCAGGATACTGCCCGAGGCGCGCAACCCCATTAATCGCGCCTTGCATCGACTGCATGGGCCCGCGTTGGCGCTGGCCGCGGACCATCGCCGTTTCACGCTGGGTATCACCGCGGTGTTGCTGGCGATCACGGTTTATCCCTTGTTGAAGCTGGGCACGGAGTTCATGCCGCCGTTGGATGAAGGCGACCTCCTCTTTATGCCGACGATGTATCCCGGCGTCTCCATCACCAAGGCGCGCGACATCACCCAGCAGACCGACAAGATCATCAAGACCTTTCCGGAAGTGGAGACGGTGTTCGGCAAGGCGGGGCGCGCGGAGACCGCCACCGACATGGCGCCGTTGTCCATGCTGGAGACCACGGTGAAACTGAAACCGCGCAGCGCCTGGCCCGATCCCGGCAAGACCACGCGGCAGCTGATCCAGGAAATGGACGCCGCGATCAGGTTTCCCGGCGTGGCCAATGCCTGGACCTTGCCCATTAAGAACCGCATCGACATGCTCGCCACCGGCATCAAGACCCCGGTGGGCATCAAGGTGAGCGGCCCCGATCTCAACGTCTTGCAAGACCTGGTGACGCAGGTGGAGCGAGCGTTGAAACCATTGCCGGAGACGCGCTCCGCCTTCGGTGACCGCGCCGTCGGCGGTTATTACCTCGACTTCGACATCCGGCGCGAGGCCGCGGCGCGTTACGGCCTTACGGTGGGTGAGGTGCAAGATGTGATTCAAACCGCCATCGGCGGCATCAACGTGACGCAGACCGTCGAAGGATTGGAGCGTTATCCGGTGAGCCTGCGCTACCCGCGCGAGCTGCGCGATAATCTCGAGCAATTGACACGCGTGCTGGTCCCTACGTCCACGGGTGCGCAAATTCCGCTCTCGCTCGTTGCGGACCTGCAACTGCGGCGCGGGCCGCCCGACATCAAGAGCGAGAACGCGCGACCCAACGCCTGGGTGTATGTGGACATCAATACCGCGGATATCGGCGCTTATGTAATGCATGCGAAAGCAGCCGTGGCGCGTGAGGTGCGGCTGCCGTCCGGTTACACCCTCGCCTGGTCTGGGCAGTTCGAATACATGGAGCGCGCGGCGGCGCGCTTGAAAATCGTCGTGCCGGCGACCTTGCTCATCATTTTCGTGTTGCTGTACGGGAACTTCAAAAACATCGCCGCGCCCCTCACGGTGATGCTCTCTCTTCCCTTTGGCCTGACCGGCGGCGTGTGGCTGGTGTATCTGCTCGGCTACAACTTGTCGGTGGCGGTGGCGGTGGGCTTCATCGCGCTGGCCGGCGTCGCCGCCGAGATCGGTGTGCTGATATTGACCTTCATCGATCAGGAAGTGGCGCGCCGGCGGGCGTCCGGTGTGCCGCTGGCCGCCGATGAATTGATGCGCGCCGCGCAGGCGGGCGCCGCCGAGCGCGTGCGCCCGATTGCCATGACCGCTACCGCCATCATCGCCGGCCTGTTGCCCATTATGTGGAGCAGCGGCACCGGCGCGGAGGTGATGCGCCGCATCGCCGCGCCCATGGTGGGCGGCATGGTGAGCGTCACGCTGTTGAGTCTGGTGGTATTGCCTGTGATTTACGGTTGGGTATTGCAAGTGCGCGAGCGTCGCGGGAGTGTCGCTTGAAGCTCGGCTGCGTGTTGGTAAAGATGATCCGCGTTTACTGTAAGCCAGTTATTAAGACGACACGCCACCCTGTCCCGCCCCCGCCAGTGCCGGGGGCGGGACAGGGTGGATGTAGACTAAAAAGGGTTCTAGTTCAGGTGTCGGAAAATGAGGCTTGTTTCCTTACTTTCCGACACCTGGGTCATTGGAGTTAAGGAGAGTGTTATGAATGTATTGCGCATGTTTACGGTAGTCGCGGTCTTGTCGGCGACCTTATTCGCCCCGGCTTTATTGGCAAGCGGCGCCATGCTGGAGGAAAAACACACCATCGACGGTTACACCGTCACCTTCCACGTCATGCCGGCCGAGGTCGGCAAGGAAATGGGCGGCAGTCATGATTTTATGATTAAAATCGAAAAGGACGGCAAGGTGCTGCGCGATGTGGTGGCCAACTCCAAGGTCATTCATCCCACTAATCAGTCGGAGAGCAAAATGATGATGGCGATGGGTGATTGGCTGATGGCCGGCTACGACCTCGGTCACGAGGGCAGACATCAACTGATGGTGCTGTTCAAAACCACCGACGGTGCCAAGCACCAGGGTGGCGTCTTTTACGGCGGACACTGAGTCGGCGCAAAGCTTGAGAGAGAAACGCGTGTGCCGTGGGCGTGTGGCGCTGAGAAGGTCGATGTGACGAGTTCGCTTAAACGCGATGTGTGGATGAGCCATGGGTGTTAATGCAATTGAATAAAGATGTGCGTGTTGGTGTGGTGTTGAGTTCCGGCGGTGGCCGGGGCGTTTACGCCCACACGGGTTTTTTGCTGGCCTTGGAAAAATTGGGTATTGAAGTGCACGCCATTTCCGGCTGTAGTGCGGGTGCGCTGGTGGGCGGGGTGGCGGCGAGCGGTACCCCGTTAGCGAAGTGGGCGAAGGCGATCGCCCAGGTGCGGGTCGCGGAATATTGGACGCCCGATGGCTGGCTGCGGCTGGCCTGGCAGCTGGCAGTGCATAAGGGACGCGGTTACACCGGCTTGTCCGATACCGCGGCGGCGGTGGATTTCGTGCGGCGTCATCTCGCGGTGCAGACCTTCGAGGAATGTCACATTCCGTTTTATGCCTTGGCCATGAATTTGAGCACCGGCGCCAAGACCTATTTTTCCAACGGCACGCTGGCGCCGCGCATCATGGCCAGCGCCGCCATGCCGATGTTGTACCGGCCGGTGGCGATCGACGGCGAGTTGTTCACCGACGGCGCGACCATCGAGCTGGTCCCCAGCGAATTGATGTGCTGCAAACACGGGCTCGACGTCTTGATCCTGCACCACGTCGCGGCCAACCGTGAAGGCCAAGCCGGTTTGGAACGGGCCGTCAACGGGCCATGGTCGATGGTGGAGATACTCTATCTTTTGTTGTACCGTCGCCGGCCTTGGCATTTAAGTGGGCAGGCCTTCAGCGTTCAACATTGTCCGGCCGGTTGCGGCGCGTCGGTCATCGCCTTGGAACCGGCGCTGCCCGAGCTGCGTTGGCCTTTGAGCAAAGGTGGCCCCGAGGTGCAGGCGGCGGCCATGGCGCAAACCGCGCAGGTATTGGGGTCGTGGCGGGAGAGTTTGTTGCAAACTTGGCCGAAGGTGGGCGACCGCCCCAACGTCAAGGCCGCCGAGTAGCATTCGTATCGGGATCTGTTGATATGCGCTTCGCCTGCCGCGCGACCGGTGATGTGCCGCGGCTTGTGATCCGCCTGCGCCGCGTGCAGGATATCCAGGCTAGTCACGGAGGGCACACCGATGTTGCAACGCTATACCTACGGTCCGCGTATCGCTTATTTTTCCATGGAGATTGCCTTGCAGTCCGATATCCCCACCTATGCGGGAGGCCTGGGGGTGCTGGCGGGGGATACGCTGCGTTCCGCCGCCGATTTGGAAATCCCCATGGTGGCGGTGACCTTGGTCAGCAGCGCCGGTTATTTCCGGCAAGAGCTGGATCAAGAGGGACGCCAGCGTGAATTGCCCGATGCCTGGAGTCCGGCCGCGATCGCCAAGCCCTTGGATGCCAAGATCGTGGTGACTATCGAAGGGCGGCGGGTCTGGGTGGGTGCATGGCTATATCTGGTGCACGGCCTCACCGACGACGGCCATGAACCGATCATCCTGCTCGACACCGATCTGGATGAGAACAGCGAAGACGATCGCCAGCTTACCCGTTTTCTCTATGGCGGAGATGAAGTGTATCGCCTCAAGCAAGAAGTGGTGCTGGGCATCGGCGGCGTGCGCCTATTGCAGGCGCTGGGTTTTACCATCAGCCAATATCACATGAATGAAGGCCATTCGGCCCTGCTCGCGGCGGAATTGCTGAACCGGCACGCTTTCCCTCCCGACGAGTTGCGGCCGGGGGAATCGCCCTACGATATTCCCCGGGTGCGTGCGCTATGCAACTTCACGACCCACACGCCGGTGGAGGCCGGTCATGACCGATTCTCCTACGACTTAGTGCGGCGGGTGTTGGGCGAGGATTATATGGACCTGGTCACTCTAAAACATCTGGCCGGAGACGAGGGGCTGAACATGACGCGCTTGGCGCTCAATCTCAGCGATTATGTCAACGGTGTGGCCAAGAGTCATGCCGAGGTGTCGCGCCGCATGTTTCCCGGCTACCGGGTACGCGCGGTGACCAACGGCGTGCACCCCCACACCTGGACCAGCCCGAGTTTCAGTAAACTGTTCGATCTGCATATGCCCGGCTGGAGCCATGAGCCGGAGCTGTTGATCCGTGCCGATTGCTGCATCCCCGACGCTGCGATTTGGGAGGCGCACCGCGCGGCTAAGGCCAGGCTCATCGACAAGGTGAAGGCGCTCACCGGGGTTGTGCTCAGTCCCAAAGTGCCGATCATCGGCTTTGCCCGGCGCATGACCGCCTACAAACGTCCTGACCTGTTGTTCTCTGATCTGGCGCGCTTAAAAAACATCGCGCAGCAATGGCCGTTTCAATTGGTGATGGCCGGCAAGGCCCATCCGCGTGACGACGGTGGGAAACGTCTGATCGAACAGATCCACCTTCATTTGCGTGAGCTGGCGGGAGAGGTGCGCGGCGTCTTTTTGCCCGGTTACGACATGGGTTTGGCGCTGGATATGGTGGCGGGCGCCGACGTGTGGCTGAATACGCCGTTACGGCCGTTCGAGGCGAGCGGCACCAGCGGCATGAAAGCGGCTTTCAACGGTGTGCCGCAATTGAGCGTGCTCGACGGCTGGTGGGTGGAGGCCTGCATCGAAGGCGTGACCGGTTGGGCCATCGGCGACAGTAGCGAGTCCGCCAACGGCGACGACGTGCGGGCCTTTTACGAGAAGCTCGAAAACGTGGTGCTGCCGCTGTATTACGCCAACCAACCGGGTTGGGTGGCGGTGATGAAAGGCGCCATCTGCAAGAACGCCTCGTTCTTCAACTCCCATCGCATGATGCGCCGTTACGCCAGCGAAGCGTATTTGCGTTAAGCAAATACTCATTAAGGAACCTCTGAGTTATTCAGAGCTTCCTTAGTTCATGTTGAGCCGCCACGACGCCATGAACATCGCGTGTTGCCACGCTCAATGAATTTTGGCGACGACACTGGGCGGTTCGGCGCGGATCAGTTCTATGCTGGCCGAGAATTGTTTTTCCACATCGTCCATCACCGAGGCGATGATGTCGTCGTTGAGCTCGGCGAAGCGCCAGGCGTCGGTGTCCATGGGCGGGACGCGCGGGTCGCCCGAATTGCCGTATTGCATGGCGTCGGCGACGACGTCGGCGATGTGGATCAGCGCGGTGTCGCGCGGAAATCGTTCGGCCCGGCTCGGGGTGTGGTGGAATTCCACCGCTTCTTGCAAATGTTCAGGCAGTTTCCATTTGCGGAGGATTTCCCCGCCCACCGCCGCGTGGTCGAAGCCCATGATGTCCTGTTCGACGCGGTACAAAGGCATGTCGTTATGCTGGCAGCGCAACAGGGCCTCGCGTGCCAATTCGGGAATTTTGCGGTAGATGAGCAGGCTGCCGATGTCGTGGAGCAGACCGGCGACGAAGAAACGTTCGACCAGCCGTTCGCCGCGTTTGCTGGCAAGCGAGCGGGCGGCGAGTCCGCAGCAGATGCTATGGCGCCAGAAATCGTCCATGGTGACCAAATCGTTGGGGATGCCTTTGAAGATACGCACCACCGAGGTGGCGAGGATCAGGTCGCGTAGTTCGCGGGTGCCGATGATGGTGATCGCCCGCGAGATGCTGTCGATTTGTGAAGGAAAATTGTAAAAAGCGCTGTTGACGATTTTCAGTAGGCGGGCGGTGAGGCCGGGGTCGTTGCTGATGACGGCGCCGATGTCCCCCGCGGAGTAGCGCGGGCTGTCGATCATTTCGTTGACCCGCAGAAATACCTCCGGTAAGGAGGCGATTTCAATGGCGCCGGCCACCATCTCTTTTGGACTCAGGCTCATTTCTCCAGTCCTTCTATAGGTGCCGTGGGTCGATCAGCCGCACGGTACATGGTAATTCAAGTATCCCCAGGCTTACGGCACCGGTGTATTTTCTTAAAGTGGCTGGATCGGATCCGGCCGGTAAAACGGCGGCCGCAGTGCATGGCGGGAGTGGCGCGCCATCACCCCTTGCCTTCCACTGTCGGCCTTGAATTTACGGTGTTTCGTCGCGGTAAATCAAGCCTTTTGTTTATAACCAAGCTGGGTGGTTTCAAAGTGCCCATTAAATGAGAGTAAGCTAGTCGGCTTATGAGAAATCCTTCCCATCAATCGGCCCAGGGACATGATCCGATCAGGCTGTCCATCGCCGGCATGAGCTGCGCGGGCTGCGTCGCTTCCGTGGAAACCGCCTTGCGCGCCGTGCCGGGAGTGTGCGAGGCCACGGTGAATCTGGTGGAGCGCACCGCCGCGGTGAGCGGCGAAGTGGATTCCGTCGAGCTGGTCGCCGCGGTCCGGGCCGCCGGTTATGACGCCGCTGAGTTGCGCGGCGTCGAAGATGAGGAAGAAAAGCAGGCCGTCGAGTCGGCCCATTATCGACGTTTAGTGCGGAAGGCGGTCGCGGCGGGTATCGTCGGCGCGCCGTTGTTGGTCGGCGATCTGCTGGGCTGGCTGCCGTCTGTGAGCAGCGGCGACGGTCGGTGGTTTTGGCTGGCGGCAGGCCTGGCGACCCTGGCGGCGATGGCGTATTCCGCCGGGCATATCTTCACCGCGGCGTGGAAGGCCTTCAAGGTTCACAACGCCAATATGGACACTTTGATTGCGCTCGGCACGGGCGCGGCCTGGCTGTATTCGATGGCGGTGGTGCTCTGGCCCGAGGTCGTGCCCAGCCTCGCCCAACACGCTTATTTCGAAGCGGCCGCGGTGATCATCGCCCTGGTCAATTTCGGCGCGGCCTTGGAGATGCGCGCGCGCGGCCGTACCTCGCAGGCCATCCGTCGTCTCATCGGTCTGCAACCCAAAACCGCGCGGGTGGTGCGCAACGGCGAGGAACGCGATATCCCGCTCGCCGAGGTCGGTCTGGACGATAGCGTGCGGGTGCGGCCGGGTGAACGGATACCGGTGGACGGTGAGCTGATCGAGGGGCAGTCCAGCGTCGATGAATCGATGCTCACCGGCGAAGCGATGCCGGTGATGAAACAAACCGGTGACCAGGTGGTGGGCGGTACCATCAATCTCACCGGCAGTTTTTTATTCCAGGCCAAACGCATCGGTCGCGACACGGTGTTGGCGGGCATCGTCGAGATGGTAAGGCGCGCCCAGGCCAGCAAACCGAGCATCGCGCGTCTGGCTGACCGCGTGGCGGCGGTGTTCGTGCCCAGCATCCTGATCATCAGCGTCATCACGTTTGTGGCTTGGTATGATTTCGGCCCCGCGCCGGCGGTGAGTTTCGCGATCGTCACCGCCATGACCGTGCTCATCATCGCCTGCCCCTGCGCGCTCGGTCTCGCCACACCGATCTCGATCATGGTTGGCGTCGGCAAGGCCGCCGAGCATGGCATTCTGATCCGCAACGGTGAGGCTTTGCAGCAGGCGGCACGGCTCACCACGGTGGTGGTGGACAAGACCGGCACAGTGACCGAGGGTCGGCCGGCGGTGACGCGCATCGTGTGCCTGCGTGATAATGACGAGAACGGCGTATTGCAACTCGCGGCGAGCGTGGAGGCGGGCTCTGAACATCCACTCGCGGCGGCGGTGCTGGCTGCCGCCCGGGTCCGTGATTTGCCTTTGTCCCCGCTCGAAGGTTTCGAGGCCGTCACCGGCCGCGGCGTGGCGGCCCACGTTCAGGGTAAACGGGTTTTATTCGGCAATCGCCAGTTGATGGATGAACGCGGCGTGGCGGTGTCGGCGGCCGACGCGCAAATGGATGCGCTGGCGCGTGAGGCGGCTACACCCATGTATCTGGCGGTGGATGGGATGCTGGTGGGACTCATCGCCGTGGCCGACCCGCTGAAAGCCGATGCGCGGGCCGCCATAACCCGCATGCGCGCGCTGGGCTTGCGGGTGGTGATGATCACCGGTGATCATCGCCTCACCGCCGAGGCAGTGGCGCGGCAGGTAGGCATCACTGACGTCATTGCTCAAGTGTTGCCGCAGGACAAAGCGGCGCGGGTGGCCGAGTTGCAGGCGAACGGCGCGGTGGTGGCGATGGTGGGCGATGGCGTCAACGACGCGCCGGCCCTGGCGCAGGCCGATGTGGGCTACGCTATCGGCACCGGCACTGATATTGCCATCGAAAGTGCCGATGTCGCGCTGATGAGCGGCTCGCTGCACGGGGTGGCCGATGCCATCGCGGTGTCGCAGGCGACCCTGCGCAACATCAAGCAGAATCTGTTCGGTGCTTTCATCTATAACATCGTCGGTATACCGGTGGCGGCGGGCGTGTTGTATCCGCTGTTCGGGGTGCTGCTCAATCCCATGATCGCCGGCGCGGCGATGGCTTTATCGTCGGTGACGGTGGTCAGTAACGCCAACCGCCTGCGTTGGCTTAAGGTGCGTGGAGTCGCGGCATGACGCTGTGGGTGAATCTGCTGGGCATGGGGTTGATCATGCTCATCGTCTGGTGGTTTTGGCTGTCGCGGCCGCGCGCGCAACAGACCGTAGGCGACGCACCGGTCACCGTATTAGTGGCGGACGGTGTGTACACGCCGTCGCGCATTGAAGCGCGTGCCGGGCAGCCGCTGATGCTGCGCTTTCTCCGTAAGGATCCCAGTCCCTGCGCGGAAAAGGTGATATTCGAGAAGCTAAACGTCAGCGCCGAGCTGCCGGTTGGTAAACCGTATCAACTGCGTCTGCCCCCACTGGTGCCGGGCGAATATGTTTTCACCTGCGAGATGCGGATGTATCGCGGCAGCCTGGTGGTGAAATGATGGATGTTGCGTCATGAAACTTATTAGGTTTCTTAAGTCACTTATTTTGCCGGGTCGTCAACCGCCGGGCTTGGATGAAGAGATTGCTGTTTTTACGCTTGATCGATAATTTAAGGATCGTTCTGCATATTGGGAGGATAACGTGAGTTGGTGGGGTAAGGCGCTGGGCGGCGCCATGGGTTTTTTGATCGGCGGTCCCCTGGGCGCGTTGGTGGGGGTGGCTCTCGGCCACGGCGTAGATCGCAAAGCCGCTGAATATACGCTGCATGTTCTGCACGGTGGATTGAATCCCGGCGACCAGCAGCGGGTGCAAGCGGCGTTTTTCACGGCCACATTTTCGGTGATGGGCCATGTAGCCAAGGTTGACGGGCGGGTGTGCCAGGATGAAATCGAGATCGCCCGGTTGGTGATGGAACGGCTGAACCTGGGCCCCGAATTGAAGCAGGCGGCGATGCGTCTCTTCAACGAAGGTAAACGCGACGACTTTCCCTTGCAGCAAGTCTTGGCTCAATTCAAGCAGGAATGCCAGCGGCGGCGGAGTTTGCTGCGGATGTTCTTAGAGGTGCTGCTGCAGGCCGCTTACGCCGATGGAGTCATGCATCCCGCTGAACGGATCTTACTGCTGCGGGTGAGTGGCGAATTGGGGTTCAGCGCGGTGGAGTTTGGTCAGCTGGAGACCATGATCGCCGCCGCACGCGGTTTCGGCGCGGGGGCGGGGCGTATGGCGCAGTCCAACAAACCCTCGCTGGTCGACGCCTATTCGGTGTTGAATCTGGCGGCCGACGCCAGCGACGATGATATCAAAAAAGCCTACCGGCGTTTGCTGAGCCAGCATCATCCCGACAAACTGGTGGCCAAGGGTTTGCCGGAAGAGATGATGAAAATGGCTGCCGAACGCACGCACCAAATCAGGTCGGCTTATGAACGTATCCGTGAGGCGCGGGGTTTTTGATCGAGAAATTTGCCGTGACTGGCTGGTGGATGTCGAGGTGATGGGAATGTGCAATGTGCAGGGAGTATCGCGCCGCTATTTTTGCCAAACACGGGATATATTGTTCGCGCGCAGCCGGAGGAATAAGTGAATTTCCCCTGGTCCGGCAACGTGCTTTCCACACGCTATGCACGCTATACGGTATAATCAGCGCCTATTCCCGACGATCGGCAACGGCCCGGTTTGTCTTTATGCGTGACGTGCTTATGGGCGCGGTAATCTACAGGGCTGCGCGGTGAGCCCTCGAGGTGTGAGATGAGAGAGGTACCCATGGTGATTTCGGCCAACAGAAGACCAGTCATGACATTGTATTCCCGAGCCAATTGCCTGCAAAGCCATCGGGTGCGTTTGGTATTGGCGGAAAAAGGCATCAGCGTCGACATTCTCAATGTGAACGGCGATGTGTTGCCCGAGGATCTGAGCGATCTCAGCCCCTACGGCGCGGTGCCTACCCTGGTCGATCGCGATTTAGTGCTTTATCACGCGCAAATCATCATGGAGTATCTGGACGAACGTTACCCGCATCCGCCTCTGCTGCCGGTGGACCCGGTGTCGCGAGCGCGTATCAAACTCTACGTGCATCGCATGGAAAAGGATTGGTACAGTCTGTTGCCCGATTTGACCGGCGAGGATGGCAAAGCCGCCGCCCAGGCCCGCAAAATCATCCGCGAAGGTCTCACGGTGATCGCGCCGGTTTTCGATCAAAAAACTTTTTTCATGAGCGAAGATCTCACGCTGGCCGATTGCACGCTCGGCCCCCTGTTGTGGCGTCTGCCGAATTTCGATATTGAATTACCCGCCCAAGCCAAAGCCTTGCAGAAATACAGTGAACGTTTATTCGCCCGCGCCGGTTTTAAACAAAGTCTCACTCCCATGGAAAAAGAGCTGCGCCGTTAACGTGGTTTCCCGGCAGCTGCGCCGGGCCAACAAAAATACAAAAAGGCTGTGCCGCTGAAAATACTCAAGAATGGTCACACTGTCCAGGTAGGGTTGGAAGGTGTGGGCGCCGTTAATTTCCATGGTGATGAATACAAGCTGCCGCAGTTCCACTTCCATGCTCCCGGCGAACACGCGGTGCAGGGCAAGAGTTATGACAGGGAAGTGCACTTGGTCCATAAGCGCGATAAGAGTAAATTGGCGGTGCTTGGCGTGTTCATGAAGCCCGGCAAGCAAAACGCCGTAGCCGAAGCGGACGGCGAGGCGGAAGTGCAAGGCGCCAGCATCAACCCGCAGGATCTGTTGCTGTCGGGTAAGGATTCCAAGCATTCTATCGGCTCGCTCACCGCCCCGCCTCGTTTCGAAGGTGGGCGCCGGAACGTGTTGACCGATATCATCGAGGTGTCTCAGATGCAGAACGCCGCGTTCAAGGCTCTGTACGCAACGAATGCCCGCCCGGTGTAAGACCAACATGATCGTTTTTGTTGAAAGGCGGCAAGTAAACTTAATCGCGGTGACCGATATAACCGCCGTGGGTCCCGCCCGCGGCGGCTTTTATTTTATGATCGCCCTGGACCGGTTATCCGCGGTGCGTATACTAGATGAAGGGATGGGTAAGCTATAAACAGGGTAATGGAAACCGCAGTACAGGAGTACGGTCTTTGCAGAAAATGACCTCGAGCCGGCCTTATTTGCTCCGTGCTTTATATCAATGGATAGTCGATAACAACATGACGCCCTACATCGTGGTGGACGCGACGGCGGAAGGTATCATGGTGCCGACCCAGCATGTGCGGGACGGCCAGATCGTGCTCAATATCAGTCCGCGCGCGGTGAATCAGCTGCACCTCAATAATGACGAGGTGGGTTTCAATGCGCGCTTCGGCGGTGCGGCGATGCAGGTCAGCATTCCACCGCGGGCCGTGGTCGCCATCTACGCGCGGGAAAACGGCGAGGGCATGATGTTCCGCGACGAGGGCGGTGCGCCGCCCGATGGTCCGCACTCGCCGATCGACACGCCGGGCAAACCGAAATTGAAAGTGGTGAAGTAGCGGAAAATACGGTCGGGCCTCCGCGCTGTCCGCGCCGGCAGGCCTATTTCTCAGCGGGAAACATTTTGCCGGGGTTGAGTATCGCCCGAGGATCGAACAGCCGCTTGATCGCCCGCATCAATTCCAAGGTCGCGGGCTCGATCTCACGAGCGACGAAGTCGCGTTTTTCGATGCCGACGCCGTGTTCGCCCGATAAAGTCCCTTGAAGTTTCAGCACCAGGTCGAAGACCAGATCGAGACAATGCTCGGCGCGAATCATTTCCGCCGGGTCATCGGGGTTCACCAGCAGATTGACATGAATATTGCCGTTGCCAGCGTGGCCGAAATTGACGATGGTGATGGCGAATTCATCCGCCAATTGCTCAAGACCGCCGATCAATTCCGCCATGTGCGACACCGGCACCACCACATCTTCGTTGATTTTCTTCGGTGCAATGGTGCGCAAGGCCGGTGACAAGGCTTTGCGGGTCGCCCACAGTGCGGCGGTTTCTTCTTTGTCGCGTGCCGCGATGATTTCCAGCAAGCCTTCGCCTTGCGCGGCGCGTACTATCGTGTCCGCCGCGGCGTCGATGGAGGCGTGTTGGCCGTCCACTTCTATCATCAGCATCGCCCCCGCACCGCTAGGTAAAGGGGTTTGCGCGTAAGTGCGGATCATCTCGATGGCGCGGCCGTCGATGAACTCCAGCGCGCAGGGCGTTACCGCCTGCGCCATGATCCGCGATACCGCCTGCGCCGCGCTCCGCATGTCGGCATAGATGGCCTGCAGGGTGCGGCGGGTCTCCGGGAGCGGCGTGAGTTTCAAGGTGGCTTCGGTGATAACCGCCAGCGTGCCTTCCGAGCCGATCAATAAACGGGTGAGATCGTAGCCCACCACGCCTTTGGTGGTGTAGACGCCGGTGCGGATTTCCGCGCCGGTGCCGGTGACGGCGCGTAGGCCCAAGGTGTTTTCGCGCGGTGTGCCGTATTTCACCGCGCGGGGCCCGGCGGAGTTGTAGGCGAGATTGCCGCCCACGCTGCAAAAGGCCGCGCTGGTGGGATCGGGCGGCCAGAAGAAACCGTGCCGCGCCGCGGCGTCCTGCACCGCTTGATTGGTGACGCCGGGTTCCACCACCATCACCCGGTTGTCGGGATCGATGGCGAGAATGCGATCCATGCGTTCCAGTGCCAGCACCACACCGCCGTGCAGCGGTACGGTGGCGCCGGTGGTGCCGGTGCCGCGGCCACGCGCCACCAAGGAGACGGCGTGTTCGTTACATAAGCGAACGATGTCCCGCACCTGTTCATGGCTGGTGGCGAACACCACCGCCCGTGGCAAGGCGTGGCGCCGGCTGTTGTCGTAGCCGTAAGGCCAGCAGTCGGCGGGATCGGTGAGTACCTGGTCAGCGCCAGCCGCGCACCGCAGCGCCTCGATCACGGCCGGATTTAAAGGAGCGATGGACACGGCGCGCGGTTAATCTTGATATTCGAAAAGCGTGACGACACGGGTGACGTTATCAATGTGACGCGCCACGTCCGTCGCGATCTCGGCCTCGGCGCGGGTGAGCAGGCCCATTAAATAGACCGAGCCGTTTTCGGTCACCACCTTGACGCTGTTGGCGCTCACCTCTTTGGTGGCGATCAATTGGGTCTTCACCTTAGTGGTAGTCCACGTGTCTTTGCTGCGCGACTTGGTGGAGCTGGGCGCGCCGATGGTAATTTCGTTGTGGACACGTTTTACATGGTCCACATGACGGGCGAGTTCCACCGCCGTATCGCGCAAGGCTTCGCTGGGTGCTTCGCCGGTGAGCAGTACCACACCGCCGTAGCTGGTGGCGTTGATGTGGGCTTGTCTGCTCAATTGATCATTCTTGAACAGGGCATTGTTGATCTTCAATTCGATGGCTTGATCATCGACCATGGTGCCGGCGCTGCGGCGATCGGTGGCCACCGCGGCGCCGGCGCCGCCCGCCGCCACCACCGCGCAGCCTTGCAGGCCGCCCGCGAGGACGACGATCAGGCTCAACGCCGCCAGGCCTTGTATTGTGGGTTTGTTCATTTTCAATGTATCGCTCCTCTCAGTAAATAAATACGTCATGCCTCGGCAAGAAACGCGTTTTTGATCCATTCGATACCGCTAAGTTCGTCGCCGGGAGCGAGGGCGATTACGTCGAACCGCGCCGGCCGCCGGGCCAGATCGCGGTGGGACTGCAAATAATACTGCGCCGTCGCGACGAGTTTGGCTTGTTTGCGGTGATCGATGCTTTCGGCACCGCTGGCGAAACGAGGATGAGCCCGATAGCGCACTTCGATAAATACCAGCGTGTCACCGTCATCCATGATCAGGTCGATTTCACCATGGCGGCAACGGTAGTTGCGTTCCCGCGTTTTGAATCCTTGGGTCAGCAGGTAACGACAGGCCCGTTCCTCTTCCTCGCGGCCTTTTTGGCCCGGCGTCCGGCGCGTGGTCATTGCGGCGCCGGCGTGGTAGCGGGCGGCAATAGTTTGGGTTCGCCCTGGTTGAAGCGCGCCCACCACGGCGCGCGGTGTATCCGGTTGTTGGTGTCCATGGTCAAACGGCCGGTGGCGCCGGAAAATTCTTCGTGAGGCGAATTCCGCAGCGAGTTCAGATGAGGGATGAGCCGAAAGGCGTCGGCGCCCAGGGCCGCGAGACGCCGCAGGCCGGCCTGGCCTGGCCAGGCTTGCTCCACGGCGTCGCGCAAGGGCAGCGGTTGATCATTCAGCAGCCAAGGGATGTCGGTAAAACTCACGCCGTCGAGGTCGCGGTCTTTGGCGGGGTCCGGGCGGCCTTCGTAACTGTGCGAGGTGGTGTAAACCGGCAGGTCGCCGGCATAGAAGAATTTCAATTGCGCAGGAATTTGCCGGGCCTGGCGTGGAAAGGCGGCCATAAAGATGAAGTCCGCGTCCTGGCGGTGCCGCGGTTCGAATTTGAGGTCGGTCTGCAACGCGGCGCGCAGTGCGCGAGCGCGGTTTTCGCTGGCGTCGATATTGAGCAGGCGGCGCAACAGCGCCGAAAAATCATTGGCGTTGGTTTCGTAATGTTGAGTCGCCACTACCCGGCCGCCCAATTGTTGCCAGTGTTCCTGGAAGGCGCGCAGCACCCGGCCGCCCCACTCGCCGGCGGGCACGATGGCCAAAGCTTGGGTATGGCCATCTAGCCGGGCGCGCTCCGCGACTTGGCGGGCCTCGTCCTCGGGGGCGAGGCCGAATTGGAAAAAGTTGGCGGGCGCAGGCTGAGGGTCATCGCTGTAGTTGAGGGCGAGTGTGGGTACGGTGAGCGGGTTGTGTTGCCGCAGCGCGGTCACGCCTTCTTTCGATAACGGGCCCACCACGAAATCAGCGCCGTCCGCCACGGCGCGGGCATGAGTTTGCGCCGACTGGGCGGGGTTTTCGCCGCTGTCATAAATCTGAATCACCGGCTGATAGGCGGTCTGTTCCCGCTGAAAGTAAGCGGCGAGAAAGCCGTCGCGTACCGCTTCCGCCGCTTTGGCATGGCCGCCACTCAGCGGCAATAACAGGGCAATGTGCTGGGGGTATTTGCTATTCAGCAGCTCGGGCTGGCGTGCCAGCAGGGAATCGATCAGATCGGCGGTGGCGGGATGGTGCGGATAGAGACGGCGCCATTCGTCGATGCGTTGTTCCAAGCCGACGTCTGGGACGAGGGGGGTTTTCGCGATATGCAATAAGGCCAGCCAGCCATTGAGAGTGTCCGGCGGCGGTGCGGGACGGAGGTTTTCCAGCGCGGATTGCGGTAGGTCGAGCAATGTTTGCCAGAGTTGCTGATTATTGCGGCGGGCGGCGGCCGGGTCGGTCAGCAACGGCGCGAGGGCGATGCGCTCGCGTACCGACTCCAGTGGATCACCGGCTTGAGCGGAGGCCAGGGCGCGCAGTTGATGTATCTCCGCGTTCAAATCAGCGGGCATGCCGGGGGTGTCGGTGTTCACGAGTGCGTCGAGGGCGGCGGCGGGGTCGCGCTCGACGATGGCGATGGCCGCCACCAGTGTTTGCCGCCGCGCCACCTGCTGCGGATTGAGCGCCGGCTCCGGCAGTGAGGCCAGGATGTTCTTGGTTTGGGCCAGAAAATTGCCGCGATAAAAGGCCTCGGCCGCTTTCAATAGATATTCATAACGCGTGGCCGCTTCACCGACGGTGGCCAGATTCAAATACTCGCGGGCGGCCACCGCGTAGCGGCCACCGCGTTCGGCGGCATAGGCTTTTTCCAGTAACACGGTGTCGGGCTGGCTGGCTTGTTCCGTGGCGGCGGCGCAGGTGTTAAGAGTGATCACGAAGGCGGCGGCGTAAATCAGTCCGCGGCGGATTGTGGATAGTTGTTTCATGGTGTAGCTTGGCGAACGCCTTGGCCGCGAGTAGGAGCGGGCGGCGAAACAGAGTGTTTTAACGATCACGGGGGCACAGTATCGGTGGGGCACACACAGGTGTCAATCGTGGCGGGGGCCTTGTACGTGGTGGCGACGCCGATAGGAAACTTGGGTGACATGTCGCCGCGGGCGGTGGAGGTGTTGCGTGGTGTGAGTGTGATAGCGGCGGAAGATACCCGCCACAGCGCGCCGTTGCTGCGGCATTTCGCTATCACCACACCGATGGTGGCGCTGCACGAGCACAACGAACGTCAGCAGGCGGAGAAGCTCGTTGCGCGTTTGCGTGCCGGCGAGACAGTCGCCCTCATCAGCGATGCGGGCACGCCGCTGCTGAGTGATCCTGGTTATCATCTGGTGCGCGCCGCTCAGCAAGCGGGCGCGCGCGTGATCCCCGTGCCGGGGGCGAGCGCCCTCATCGCCGCTTTGTCGGCCTCGGGCCTGCCCACCGACCGGTTTTCGTACGAGGGTTTTTTGCCCGCCAAAGCGGCGGCGCGCCGCGAGCGTTTAATGAGCTTGCAGTCTGATCCACGCACCCTGATTTTTTACGAGGCGCCTCATCGTATCGTCGCGTCCTTGGACGACATGGCGCAAATATTCAGCGCGGGGCGCGAAGCGGTGCTGGCGCGGGAGCTGACCAAATTGTATGAAACTATCCGCGCAGCGCCTCTCGGCGAGTTGGCCGCGTGGGTAGGTGCCGACGCCGATCAGCAAAAAGGCGAGCTGGTCGTGTTGGTTCGCGGCGCGGAGTCGCGGCCTTCCGACGCGTTGAGCGAGGAAAGCCAGCGGGTACTGAGTCTGCTGCTGACGGCACTGCCGCTCAAACAGGCGGTGGCCCTGGCGGCGGAAATCAGCGGTGAACGCCGCAACCGCTTGTACGAATTGGCGGTGTCGCTGCGGCAGACCGAGGGTGAATGACTCGGCGTGTGAAATGACTTGCCCCCGCAGGCGGCGTGGTTTACCTTGGGCCCCGGAGTTGGCTAGACAGTCGCTGTATCCCCGTGGGTATGGAGGAAAGTCCGGGCTCCATAGGGCAGGGTGCCAGGTAACGCCTGGGGGGCGCGAGCCTACGGAAAGTGCCACAGAAATGATACCGCCGATGTTCCGCAAGGGGCAGGTAAGGGTGAAATGGTGCGGTAAGAGCGCACCGCGCGGGTGGCAACACGCCGCGGCACGGTAAACCCCACCCGGAGCAAGACCAAATAGGGGGACTTGGACGCGGCCCGCGTTGTCCCCGGGTAGGTCGCTAGAGGTGCGCGGCGACGCGTATCGCAGACGAATGACTGTCCACGACAGAACCCGGCTTACCGGCCGACTCCTTTTTTTCCCCCACTTTCCACCACGCCGTGCGGTCGGCGACAGCGCCAATTCTTAAGTTCTTACCAAAACTACCCCTTTCAAGCCCATGATTTCTGCACGTTCTTTGTCACGGATTTTCCGTGTCGTCGCGGATCGATGCTTGCTCTAAGTGCCTGTCAGCACAGCAAGAATCACATGGATCGAGCCTTAAATTCCCTTGACACTAGGGCAGGCGGCTACCTATAGTGTATCGAAGTGGGGCAAAGTGGGTCACAGTGGTGATTCGCTCACGGGGGGCGCAGGGTGTTTCGCGGGGTCAATGCACTCAATCTGGATACCAAAGGCCGCATGGCAATGCCGGCCAAGTATCGCGATCGTCTGCAGGAATTGTGCAACGGCCAACTGGTGATCACGGTGGACCGCGATCATTGTTTGTTGCTGTACCCCTTGCCGGAATGGGAAGTCATCGAGCGCAAGCTGGTCAAACTGCCTAGCTTCAATCCGCAAGCCCGCCGTTTGCAGCGGCTGTTAATCGGTCATGCCACCGAGGTGGAGATCGACGGCGCGGGTCGGATTCTGCTGCCGCCTCCGTTACGCGAATTCGCGGACATCGATAAGCGGGTGGTGCTGATCGGGCAGGGCAATAAATTTGAATTGTGGAATGAGACGAGTTGGGATACGAGCCGTGAGCAGTGGTTGGCGGAAGAGGATGGTGTCCATCCATTGCCGGCGGAGTTGGAATCGCTTTCCCTCTGACGCCCATGACTGACGCGCACAACCATCACCCGGTTATGTTGCAAGAGGTGGTGGAGGCCTTACAGGTCCGCCCCTCGGGCATATATATGGACGCCACCTTCGGACGGGGTGGGCATGCCGCGGCGATATTGGATCGCCTCGGCGAACACGGGCGGCTCATCGCAATGGATAGGGATCCTCAAGCGGTGCAACTGGCCAAGGAGTGGTTGGCGAAGGACCGGCGCTTCACTATTCAACAAGGTACATTTGCCATGTTGGAATTTATCGCGGAAACCGCCGGCGTGGCGGGTAAGGTGGATGGGGTGTTGTTCGATCTCGGTGTGTCGTCGCCGCAATTGGATGATTCGGCGCGCGGTTTCAGTTTCTTGCGCGACGGCCCCCTCGACATGCGCATGGATCCCGGCCAGGGTGAAAGCGCGGCGGCCTGGCTGGCCCGCGCCCGCGAAACCGATATCGCGCATGTGTTGAAGACTTATGGCGAAGAGCGTTATGCCAAACGCATCGCGCGCGCCATCGTGCAGGCGCGGACGGAAACGCCCATCACCACCACCGCGCAGCTGGCGGCGATAGTCACCGCGGCTAATCCGGCCTGGGAACGCGACAAACACCCGGCTACCCGCGCCTTTCAAGCCATTCGCATCTACATCAACGGCGAGCTGGAGGCGTTGCAGGCCAGTCTGCCGCAGGCGGTGCGGGTACTCGCGCCGGGTGGCCGCTTGGCGGTGATCAGTTTTCATTCGCTGGAAGATCGCATAGTGAAACGCTATATGCGCCGCGAGGTGCGCGGTGAAGATCTGCCGCGTCACCTGCCTTTGTTGCCGGATGCCGCGCAACCCACGTTGCGGGCCATCGGTAAGGCGCGTTTCCCGACAGAGACGGAAGTGAGAGACAACCCCCGCGCCCGCAGCGCGGTATTACGGGTGGCGGAACGGGTATGAATCCGCGAGTCATGAGGGAACGACTGACAAAACGCGGCGGGGGTACACCGGGACTGCGGCGATCGCAAGTCGTCGCCTGGCTGATGGTGTGCGTGGTGATCTCGGCGGTGGGCGTGGTGTACGCCAAACATCAAAGCCGCAAATTATTCGTCGAGTGGCAGGCTTTGCAAAAGGGCCGGGATGATTTGGATATCGAGTGGGGACAATTGCAGTTGGAACAGAGCACCTGGGCAACCCATGGCCGTATCGAAGGCGCCGCCGGTGCCAAGCTGGGGATGGAGATTCCTGAACCCAATCAAGTGGTGGTATTGAAACCGTGACCGGCAAAGCAGGGGCGGCCAGTTATCGCGGACGGCGCATTACGCTGCTCGGCGTCATGCTCGCCGTGGTGGCGGGTTTGATCTGGCGTGCCGTGGATTTGCAGATTCTTCATAAAGAGTTTTTGCAGGGCCAGGGTGATGCGCGTCATCTGCGGGTAGTGAGTATTCCCGCCCATCGCGGCATGATCACCGATCGCCACGGCGAACCTCTCGCCATCAGCACGCCGGTGGATTCGATCTGGGCCAATCCGCAGGATTTATTGGCGGCGCGTGATGAGTGGAAGCAGTTGGCCAAGGCCCTGAGCGTCAACCGCGTCTGGTTGAAAGAACGCATCGAGCGCAACGCGACGCGTGAGTTCGTCTACCTCAAACGCCACGTCCAGCCGGAACTGGCGGAGCAGGTGATGGCGTTGGGTATACCGGGGGTCTCCCTCCAGCGCGAATATCGGCGTTATTACCCGGCCGGTGAAGTGACCGCGCATCTCATCGGTTTCACCAATGTCGATGATGCCGGCCAAGAAGGTTTGGAACGGAGCTTTGAACCGGTGCTGCACGGCACGCCGGGCAGCATGCGGGTGGTGAAAGACCGCCTCGGCCGCATCGTCGAAACCGTCGAGCGCATCAACGAACCCGTGCCGGGCCGCGATCTCGCCCTCAGCATCGACCGGCGCATCCAATATCTCGCCTACCGCGAGCTCAAGGCCGCGGTGCAAGCCAATCGCGCCAAATCCGGTTCCGCGGTGGTGTTGGATGTGAGGACCGGCGAGGTATTGGCGATGGTCAATCAGCCGGCCTTCAATCCCAATAACCGCGACAGCCTGCACAGCGATCACTATCGCAATCGCGCCGTGACCGACTCGTACGAGCCGGGTTCCACGGTCAAACCCTTCACCGTAGCGGTGGCGTTGGAGTCGGGCCAATATCAGCCCACCACTCTGCTCGATACCACGCCGGGCACTTTACGGGTGGGGCCCAACACTATCCGCGACGTCCACGATTACGGCCTGATCGACGTGACCACCCTGATCGCCAAATCCAGCAACGTCGGCACCGGCAAGCTGGCCCTTTCGCTGCCTCCGGAACAACTGTGGCGGAAATTTTCCGCGATGGGTCTCGGCGCACTGAGTGGCGGCAATATTCCCGGCGAGGCCTGGGGTTCGTTGCCGGATTACCATCGCTGGTATCCCATCGACCGCGTCACCTTTTCGTTCGGCTATGGTTTATCGGCCACCACGTTGCAATTGGTCCGCGCCTACGCGGCCTTGGCCAGCGGCGGTGTGCTCAAACCGGTATCGCTGGTGCCGGTGGCGCAAGCGCCCGAGGGCGAGCGGGTGATGACCGACAAGATTGCCCAGCAACTGGTGACCATGCTGGAGGTGGCGACCAGCGAGAAAGGCACCGGCAGTGCGGCACGGGTGCCGGGTTACCGGGTCGCCGGCAAGACCGGCACGGTGCGTAAATCCGGGATTGGCGGTTATGCGGAGGACAGTTACCTGTCGCTGTTCGCCGGTATGGTGCCGGCCAGTAATCCGCGTTTGGCGATGGTGGTGGTGATCAACGATCCGCGCGGCGATGAATATTACGGCGGCTTGGTGGCGGCGCCGGTGTTCGGACGGGTGATGAGCGGTGCGCTGCGCCTGCTCGACGTCGCACCCGATGACTTGCCGGCCCTTAAGCCCCAGACCGTCGCGCAAGTGGGAATATTATGATGGCGGCGCGGAACTTCACCACGGCCTCACCTCCCTTACTGAGCGACTTGCTGCGCGACATTGCCGTCGTGCCGGTGCTGATGGAGCGCGCGGTGCGCGGTCTCAGTCTCGACAGCCGCCAGGTGCGGCCGGGCGGTCTGTTCCTCGCCTGCGCCGGCCTGCGCAGCCGCGGCCACGATTTCATCGGCGACGCGGTGGCCAACGGCGCGGTGGCGGTGGTTTATGAAATCGCCGCCGGCGAGACGGCGTTCCTGCCGCCTTTCATCGGCGATGTACCGCAAATCCCGGTGGTCGATCTCGCCCAGCGCGTCGGGCAGATCGCCGAGCGATTTTTCGGCGAGCCGTCCCGTGACCTGTTCATGGTGGGAATTACCGGCACCAACGGCAAGACCTCGTGCAGCCATTACCTGGCCCAGGCTCTGCACCGTGAAGCGGATCCCTGCGGCATTATCGGTACGGTGGGCAATGGCCTGGTCGGTGATTTGTCCAGCGCTACGCTTACCACGCCGGACGCGGTGAGCGTGCATGCCCTGCTCGCACGCTTGCGCGATGCCGGCGCGCGCAGCGTGGTCATGGAGGCGTCGTCCCATGCTCTGGATCAGGGCCGGGTCAACGCGGTGGCCTTCGACGTGGCGGTGTTTACCAATCTCACCCGTGATCACTTGGATTATCACGGCGACATGGCGGCCTACGGTGCGGCCAAACGGCGGCTGTTTCATCTGCCCGGTTTGCGTTACGCGGTGGTCAACGGGGATGACGCCTTTGGCCGCGAACTGTTGGCCAATCTGCGTCCCGAGGTGATGGGCGTGAGTTACGGTTTGGACGGCCCGGTGACGGCGACCATCGCCCACGTCCAGGCCCGCGACGTGCAGCTCGA
Organism: Gammaproteobacteria bacterium; assembly: GCA_023266095.1. Taxonomy (GTDB): domain Bacteria; phylum Pseudomonadota; class Gammaproteobacteria; order DRLM01; family DRLM01; genus CAKKSB01. The sequence goes on from JAHFRV010000010.1 coordinate 32,449, forward strand.
CGACGACGGCATGCAGCTGACCGTGCACAGCCCGTGGGGCGAGGGTGATTTGCAGGTGCCGTTGCTCGGCCGGTTCAACGCCAGCAATGTGCTGGCGGTGCTCGCCACGCTGTTGATCATGGGTATCGGCTTCGACGAGGCCTTGCGCCGGCTCGGTCGTTTGCAGGCGGTGACCGGCCGCATGCAATGTTTCGGCGGCGGCGCCGCGCCGCGGGTGGTGGTGGATTATGCCCACACCCCCGATGCTTTGGAGCAAGTGTTGACTGCCTTGCGCGCCCATAGTCGTGGCCGTTTGTGGTGCGTGTTCGGTTGCGGCGGCGATCGCGATCGCGGCAAACGGCCGTTGATGGGCGGGGCGGCGGCGCGCTTGGCGGACCGGGTGATCATCACCGACGACAACCCGCGCGGCGAAGATCCCGCGGCGATCGTCGCCGACATCCTGGCGGGCATCGCCGCGGAGGCCGAGGTGCCAATCATCCACGAGCGTGCCGCGGCCATTGCTTACGCCGTGACGCAAGCCGCGGCGGGCGACGTGGTGCTGGTGGCCGGCAAAGGCCACGAGGCCTATCAGCAGATCGGTACGCAGTATGTGCCGTTTTCCGATCAGGCGGTGGTGGCGCGCTTGTTGAGCGGGGGCCGACCATGAGCGGCGGCATGCGCTTGAGTGCGGCGGCGGGCGTGGCGGGCGGTGTTTTGCACGGCGCCGATGCGGAATTCAGCAGCGTGAGTATCGACAGCCGCACGCTACAGGTGGGTGACTTGTATGTGGCGATCAAAGGTGAGCGCCACGACGGCCATGCCTTTGTCGCCGACGCGGCGGTGCGCCGCGCGGTGGCGGCGGTGGTGAGCGCACCGCAGGAGACGTCCATGCCGCAGATCGTGGTGAATGACACACGGCTGGCTTTGGGCCAACTCGCCGCGGTCTGGCGCGCGCGTTTCGATCTGCCCGTGGTGGGCGTGACCGGTAGCAACGGCAAGACCACGGTGAAAGAAATGCTAGCCGCAATCTTGCGCCAGCGCGGTCCGGTGTTGGTAACGCAAGGCAACCTCAATAACGACTATGGCGTGCCTTTGACCTTGTTCCGTTTGCGCGCGGAACATCGCTACGCGGTGATCGAGATGGGCGCCAATCATCTCGGCGAAATCGCCTATGTCGCCAATCTGGCCCGGCCGACGGTGGCGCTGATCACCAATGCCGGTGCCGCCCATCTGGAAGGCTTCGGCAGTCTGGGAGGTGTGGCGCGCGGCAAGGGCGAAATTTACGCCGCGCTGGCCGCCGACGGTGTGGCGGTGCTCAACGCCGACGATGCTTACGCCGAGTATTGGCGGGGCGTGATCGGCCGGCGCCCTGTCGTGAGTTTCGGTTATGTGGAAGGCGAAGTGACGATAATCGAAGGAACGGAACGAGTGATGGACGGCGTGCAGCCGGGCATGGCCTTCACTTTGCGCACGCCGCGTTTTGATGTGCCGGTGCATTTGCAGCTGCTCGGCCGGCACAACCTGCTCAACGCCTGCGCGGCCGCGGCCGCGGCCTTGGCGGTCGGCGCCGAGTTGGCGGACATCCAGGCCGGTCTGGCCGCGATGCGGCCGGTGAAAGGCCGCTTGCAATGGCGGCGTCTCAATCAGCACGTGAGCGTCATCGATGATACTTACAATGCCAATCCCAGTTCGGTGCGGGCGGCCTTGCAGGTCTTGGCCGATCTGCCCGGCCGTCATTTGTTCGTGATGGGTGATATGGGGGAGTTGGGCACCGGTGCCGAGGAGTTGCACACGAATCTGGGCGCCGGCGCGCGCAGCGCGGGTGTGGCGGAGTTGTACACCACCGGCACCTTGAGCCGTCGCGCGGCGGCGGCCTTTGGTGAAGGCGCGCATCACTTCCCCATTCAAGCGGAATTGATTGACGCCTTGCGGCGACGGCTGATGAATAACGACGAACCGATCACCGTGCTCGTGAAAGGCTCGCGACGCGCGCAAATGGAAAAAGTAGTGGAGGCGCTGACCGGCGCCGCGGATCAGTTGCATGCCCGACAGCCGGGCGAGGATTAAGATTCGTGTTGCTTTATCTCACCCAATGGCTCGCGCAAAGTTACAGCGGCTTCAACGTGTTTCAGTACATCACGCTACGTGCGATCCTGGGCGTGCTCACCGCGCTGGTGTTTTTGTTCATCTTCGGACCGGCGATGATCCGCCGGCTCAGCCAATATCAGATCGGCCAGCAGATCCGCGAACTGGGTCCGCAGAGTCATCAGAAAAAGGCCGGCACACCCACCATGGGCGGCGCCTTGATCTTGGTGGCGGTGGCGGTGAGTACGCTGTTGTGGGCCGACTTGAGTAATCGCTATATCTGGGTGGTGTTGATCGTCACCTTGCTGTTCGGCGCCATCGGTTGGTGGGACGACTACAAAAAATTGGTGCTGAAAAACTCCAAAGGTCTCTCGGCGCGCGACAAGTATTTTTGGCAATCGGCGGTGGGCTTGGGCGCGGCGGCCTTTTTATATTACGGCGCACAGACCCCGGCCGAGACCCAGCTCATCATTCCATTTTTGAAAAACACCTATATCCAGCTGGGTGCGGTGTTCATCCTGTTCGCCTATTTCGTGATCGTCGGTACCAGCAACGCGGTGAATCTCACCGACGGGCTCGACGGCCTGGCCATTATGCCCACGGTGCTGGTGGCGGGCGCGTTGGGCATTTTCGCTTATGTCACCGGTCATGTGAAATTCGCCGGTTATCTCGGCATACCGTATGTGCAGGGAGTCGGTGAAGTGGTGGTGATCTGCGGCGCGTTGGTGGGCGCGGGCCTGGGATTTCTGTGGTTCAACGCCTATCCCGCCCAGGTGTTCATGGGCGACATCGGTGCGCTGGCCCTGGGCGCGGCGCTCGGCGTGATCGCGGTGATCGTCCATCAGGAGATCATTTTGTTCATCATGGGCGGCGTGTTCGTGATGGAGACGCTGTCGGTGATACTGCAAGTGGCATCGTTCAAGCTTACCGGCAAACGCATTTTTCGCATGGCGCCTTTGCATCATCACTTTGAGTTGAAGGGGTGGCCGGAGCCGCGGGTGATCGTGCGGTTTTGGATCGTGACGGTATTGTTGGTGCTGATCGGTCTCGCCAGTTTGAAGATACGTTGAGTGTATGGACAAGAATGGTAAGCGGACGCAATGATTAAACGGGATCTGCCGAATTTGATCGTCGGACTGGGTAAAACCGGCCTGTCTTGCGCGCGTTTTCTCGCCCGCCGCGGCGAAGAATTCGCCGCCATCGACAGCCGCGCCCATCCGCCGGAGCTGGCGGTGTTCCGCCGCGAGTTTCCCGAGGCCGCCGTGCACCTCGGCGGCTTCGATCCCATGGTGATCTTCCGCGCGCAGCGTTTGATCGTGAGTCCCGGCGTGGCGCTGGCGGAGGCGCCGATCACCGCCGCCGTCAATCGCGGCGCGGAGGCGGTGGGTGATATCGAGTTGTTCGCCCAGACGGGGCGCGCGCCGGTCATCGCCATCACTGGCGCCAACGGTAAGAGCACGGTCACCACCTTGGTGGGCGAGATGGCGGCCGACGCCGGCCGCGAGGTGCGGGTGGGGGGTAATCTCGGCACGCCGGCCTTGGATTTGCTCGAAGAAAACGAACCGGATCTTTACGTGCTGGAGTTGTCGAGTTTCCAATTGGAGACCACCGTGAGTTTGAACGCCGCGGCGGCGACGGTGTTGAACCTCAGTCCCGATCATATGGACCGTTATCGCGATATGAACGAGTACGCCGCCGCCAAGGCGCGCATTTATCGCGGCGATGGGGTGATGGTGATCAATGCCGATGACCCGCTGGTGACCGCCATGGCGCAACGCGGCCGGCGCATCACGCGTTTCGGCTTGGGCGCGCCGGCGGGCGAAGATTTCGGCGTGGTGGAGCGCGCCGGCCAAGCCTGGCTGGCGCAGGGTGCGAACCTGTTGATGAACGCGGCGGAGCTGCGTATCAAAGGCGCACACAACATCGCCAATGCCCTCGCCGCGCTGGCTCTGGGCGCGGCGGTCGGCTTGCCCATGGATAGCATGCTCGGCACGCTGCGGCGTTTCGCCGGTCTGCCGCACCGCACTCAATGGGTGGCGACCCGCGACGGCGTGACTTGGTACAACGATTCCAAGGGCACCAATGTCGGTGCGACCGTCGCGGCCCTGCAAGGCATGCCGGGCAAGGTGGTGTTGATCGCCGGCGGCCTCGGCAAGGGCCAGGATTTTTCTCTATTGAGAGACGCGGTGGCGGCCAAGGCGCGGGCGGTGGTGTTGCTGGGCCGTGACGCGCCGCTGATCGAGCGCGCTTTGGCGGGCGTGACGCCGGTGGTGAACGTGGCGAGCATGGAGGACGCGGTAGCGCACGCACGCGAGCTGGCGCAAAGCGGCGACACGGTACTGCTCTCGCCGGCGTGCGCCAGCTTCGACATGTTCAAAGGGTATGACCATCGCGGTGATGTGTTCAGTGAGGCGGTGCGGAGCGTGCTGACATGATGGATGCCTTTACGCCCGCGAGCGAGCGGCGCCAGGCGGTGGGCGGCAATAACCCGTGGTTCGATCCGCTGCTCGCCGGGGTGGCGGCGACCTTGTTGGCGCTGGGCCTGGTGATGGTGGCCTCGGCGTCGATCAGCTTGTCCGACCGCCAATTCGGCCAGCCGTTTTATTACACCGTGCGGCAATTGATCTTCATCGTGCTGGGCCTGCTGGCGGCGTGGGTGGTGACGCGGACCCGGCTGGTGTATTGGGAAAAAGGCGGCGTGGTGTTGTTGTTCGCCGGCATCGCTTTGCTGGTGGCGGTGCTCATCCCCGGTCTCGGCCGCGAGGTGAACGGCAGCAGCCGCTGGTTGCCCTTCGGCTTGTTCAATCTGCAGGCCTCGGAGCCGGTGAAACTGTTCGTGATCGTCTACATGGCCGGTTATTTGGTGCGGCACAGCGAGGCGGTGCGCAACACCTTTCAGGGTTTTCTCAAACCGCTGGCCTTGTTGTCCTTCATCGCGGTGCTGTTGCTGTTGGAGCCGGACTTCGGCGCCACGGCGGTGATCTTCGCCACCGCCTTGGGCATGTTGTTCCTCGGCGGCGTGCGCTTGTGGCAATTCGCCGCGGTGCTGGGGGTGGTGGGCGCGGTCGCCGCGACACTCGCCTGGACCTCGCCTTATCGCATGCAGCGGCTGACCACCTTCCTCGATCCGTGGGCCGATCCCTTCGACAGCGGCTTTCAGCTCACCCAGGCATTGATCGCCATCGGCCGCGGCGAGTGGTTCGGCGTCGGTCTGGGCGGCTCGATACAAAAACTCTTTTATCTGCCGGAAGCCCACACCGACTTTTTGTTCGCGGTGCTGGCGGAGGAGCTGGGACTGGTGGGCGTGGTGTTGGTGGTGGCCTTGTTCATGATGCTGGTGTGGCGGGCCTTCGTCATCGGTTACCGCGCGGAGATGAGCGGCAATCGCTTCGGCGCCTATCTGGCCTACGGTCTCGGCATGTGGTTGGCCATGCAGGCCTTCATCAACATCGGCGTGAACATGGGCGCCTTGCCCACCAAAGGTTTGACCTTGCCGCTGATGAGTTACGGTGGTTCCAGCATCATCGTCATGTGCATGGCGGTGGCGCTGCTGCTGCGGGTGGATTACGAGACGCGGTTTCCGCGAGGGAGATCCGCTGCCCAGTCTTCGAAGGGGATGATGGACGAAATACCCTCACCCTATCCTCTCCCTAAGGGAGAGGGGACAAGAAAGGGGTTGTTTAGATGGCGCGGGTGATGATCATGGCAGGCGGTACCGGCGGCCACGTCTTTCCCGCGCTCGCGGTGGCGGCGGAATTGCGTGCGCGCGGCGCCGAGGTGTTTTGGCTGGGCACGCGGCACGGTCTGGAAGCGAAGCTGGTGCCGGCGGCCGGTATCCATATGGAATGGGTCAGCGTCGCCGGCCTGCGCGGCAAAGGTGGCTTGGCCTTATTGTTCGCGCCGTTTCAACTTCTCCGCGCGGCGGCACAAGTGCTGGTGGTGATATTCCGCCAGCGGCCGACGGTGGTGTTGGGCATGGGCGGCTTCGTCACCGGCCCCGGCGGTGTGGTGACTTGGTTGTTGCGGAAACCTTTGGTGTTACACGAGCAGAATTCGATCGCGGGCATGACCAATCGTTTATTGGCGCCGCTGGCGCAACGCGTCTGCGCGGCGTTTCCGACTACCTTCCGCCGCGCCGATGCGCTGCATACCGGCAATCCGGTGCGACGCGAGATCGCCGAACTGCCCGCGCCGGAGCAACGTTTCGCCGGACGCAGCGGACCGATCAATTTACTGGTGCTGGGCGGCAGTCTCGGCGCGCAGGCGCTCAACGAAACGGTGCCGGCGGCGGTGGCGCAGATGACGCCGCGGCCCAACATCTGGCATCAAGCCGGTGGCCGCAATCTCGACGCCGCGCGCAGCGCGTATCACAACGCCGGCGTGACCGCCCGCATCGAACCTTTCATCGACGACATGGCGGCGGCCTACGCCTGGGCGGACCTGGTGTTGTGCCGTGCCGGCGCGCTCACCATCGCCGAGCTCGCCGCCGCCGGTGTGGGCGCGCTGCTGGTGCCGTATCCGCATGCGGTGGACGATCATCAGACTCATAACGCGCGATATTTGGTTGAGGCGCAGGCGGCGCTGGTGGTGCAGCAGCGCGAACTTACTCCGGCCCGCTTAATGGAATTGTTGACGCCCTTCTGCGCAGGCGAGACGGCACGGCCGCGTTTATTGAGCATGGCGCAAGCGGCGCGGCGTCTGACGCATACCGATGCGGCGGCCGTGGTGGCGCAACAGTGTTTGGAGGTGGCCCATGGCTGAGCAACCGATATTGCGCGACGGCAGGGTATTGGCGCGTGAACGCATGCGGCGCATCTCGCACATCCATTTCGTCGGCATCGGCGGGGTGGGCATGGGCGGCATCGCCGAGGTCTTGTGCAATCTCGGTTATCACGTCTCCGGTTCCGACCTCAAGGAGAACGCACTTACTCGCCGTTTGGGTGAACTCGGCGCCAAGATCCACATCGGCCATCAAGCCGAATGGGTGATCGGGGCCGATGTCGTCGTGGTCTCCAGCGCGGTCGATGCGGTCAACCCCGAAGTGGCGGCGGCGCACGCACAGCGTATTCCGGTGGTGCGTCGTGCCGAGATGCTGGCGGAACTGATGCGGTTTCGTTACGGCATCGCGGTCGCCGGCACGCACGGCAAGACCACCACCACCAGCCTGGTGGCGAGCGTGCTGGCCGAAGGCGGGCTCGATCCGACTTTCGTCATCGGCGGTCGCCTCAACAGCGCCGGTACCAACGCGCGGCTCGGCGCCGGTGATTATCTGGTGGCCGAGGCCGATGAGAGCGACGCCTCGTTCCTGCACCTCGCGCCGGTGATCGCGGTGGTGACCAACATCGACGCCGATCACATGAGCACCTACGGCGGTGACTTCGCGCGGCTGCGCCAGACCTTCATCGAATTCCTGCATCAACTGCCTTTCTACGGGCTCGCGGTGTTGTGCCTCGACGATCCCGAGATCGCCGATCTGCTGCCCAAGGTGCCGCGTCCGGTGTTGACCTACGGCATCACCAGCGACGCCGATTTGCGCGCGCACGAGATCCGCCAGCACGAGACCACTACCCGCTTCACGGTGACCCGCCCCGGCCGCGCCGACGCACTGGAAGTCACCCTCAATATGGCCGGCCGCCACAACGTGCTCAACGCGCTGGCCGCCATCGCGGTGGCACACGAACTCGGCGTGGACGACGCGGCGATCCAGCGGGCCTTGGCCGGCTTTCAAGGCATCGGCCGGCGTTTTCAGTTGTACGGCGAACTCGCCACCGGCGCCGGCAAGGTGCTGCTGATCGACGATTACGGTCATCACCCGCGCGAGATCGCCGCCACCGTGCAGGCCATCCGCGCCGGCTGGCCGCAGCGGCGGCTGGTGGTGGCCTTCCAGCCGCACCGTTACAGCCGTACCCGCGATTTATTCGAGGATTTCGCCATCGTGCTCTCCGAAGTGGACGCGTTGGTGTTGTTGGAGATCTACGCCGCCGGTGAGACGCCGCTGGCCGGCGCCGACGGCCGCGCCTTGTGTCGCGCCATCCGTGCCCGCGGTCAGGTCGACCCGGTCTTCGTGAGCGAGATCGCGAATCTGCCCGCCGCGCTGCGCGGCGTGTTGCAGGAAGGCGATGTGCTGCTGACCCTGGGCGCCGGCGACATCGGCGCGGCGGCGGCCAAATTGCCGGTGCAGTTGAGGGAGGGCGCGGCGTGACGGCCGGACTCGAAACCACTTCTTTGCGCGGTGTGTTGCGGCGCGACGAACCGCTGGCCCGCCACAACACCTGGCGGGTGGGCGGTGCGGCGCGCCGTTATTACGAGCCGGCGGACGTCGACGATCTGGCGGTGTTTTTGCGCAGTTTGCCGGAGGACGAGCCGTTGTTGTGGTTGGGCTTGGGTAGCAATTTATTAGTGCGCGACGGCGGTGTGCCCGGCACGGTGATCATGACCGCCGGGGCTTTGAATGAGTTGGCGCAACTGGACGCGACCACCGTGCGCGCCGGCGCCGGCGTGGCCTGCAATAAAATCGCGCGCTATTGCGCGCGTTTGAATCTGGTGGGCGGGGAATTCCTGGCCGGCATTCCCGGCACCCTGGGCGGTGCGCTGGCGATGAACGCCGGGGCCTTCGGCGGTGAGACCTGGCCCTTGGTGAAAATGGCGGAGACGCTCGATCGTCACGGCGTCCATCGTCGTCGCCCGCCGCAGGATTTCGAGATCGGCTATCGCCACGTGCGCGGGCCCGAGGGTGAAGGGTTCGTGGCGGCGGAACTGCAATTGCAAAGCGGTGATGGCGAGGCCGGTTTGGCCCGCGTCAAAGAACTTTTGGAGCGGCGCAACACCACCCAGCCGATCGGCCTGCCCAGTTGCGGTTCGGTGTTCCGCAACCCGCCCGGTGATTTCGCGGCGCGGCTGATCGAGGCGGCGGGCCTGAAGGGCGCCTGCGTGGGCGGCGCCTGCGTGTCCACCAAGCACGCCAACTTCATTATCAACACCGGCGAGGCCAGCGCGGCGGATATCGAGACCTTGATGACGCGGGTGATGGAGACGGTGGAACAGTTGCACGGCGTGCGCTTGGTGCCGGAAGTGCGCATCGTCGGTGTGGCGGCAATCAATCAAGAAAAGGAGCGTCCGTGAACGCGGCGGTGAACATCAGCGATGCCCGGGCCTTCGGTCGAGTGGCGGTATTGATGGGCGGTATATCCGCCGAGCGCGAGGTGTCTCTGAAGAGTGGCAATGCCGTACATGCCGCGTTACTACGGCGCGGGGTGGACGCCCACGCCATCGACGCGGGTGATGACGTGCTGCGGCGGTTGGCAGACGGCGGTTTCGACCGGGTGTTCATCGCCCTCCACGGCCGCGGCGGCGAGGACGGCGTGATGCAAGGCGCGCTGGAAACCTTGGGCCTGCCCTACACCGGCAGCGGTGTATTGGGTTCGGCGCTGGGCATGGACAAACTGCGCAGTAAGTGGCTGTGGCGGAGCGTGGGCTTGGACGTGCCGGCCTTCGCGGTGGTGGACGAACGCAGTGATCCGGCGGCCTTGATCAAACAACTCGGTTTGCCGGTAATGATTAAACCCGCGCATGAGGGATCGAGTCTCGGCGTCAGCAAAGTGAAGACGGCGGTGGAATTGCCGGCCGCCATCGCCGCGGCGCGCCGGCTCGATGACAGCGTGCTGGCCGAGCAGTTCATTCACGGCGGCGAATACACCTGTGCCATTCTCGGCCGCGAGGCTTTGCCGGTGATCCGCATCGAGACGCCGCGCGAGTTCTATGACTACCAGGCCAAATACTTCGCCGACGACACGCGTTATCTCTGTCCCTGCGGCCTGCCCGCCGTGCAGGAAAAAACCATGCAAACACTCGCGCTGCGCGCTTTCGACGCGCTGGCCTGCCGCGGCTGGGGGCGGGTGGATTTCATGGTGGATGGTGAGGGCCGGGCGTGGCTGATCGAGGTCAACACGGTGCCGGGTATGACGGATCACAGCCTGGTGCCGATGGCGGCGCGTCAGGCCGGCCTCGGTTTCGATGACTTGGTGTGGCGCATTTTGGAAACGAGCTGCGAGATATGAATATCGCGATCCGCCCCGACTGGTTTGCCAACTGGCCCTGGCGCCGCGGCGTGAAACGCGCGGCGGCGCCGGCCCGTGCCGCCGCGCGCCGCCAACCGGTGGCGCCGGTCACGCCGCGCTGGCAGGGTGCGGCTGGTGTCTTACGCGGCCTGTTGATCATGGCGGTGGGATTGGTGTTGGCCGGCCTGCTCGGCTGGCTGTGGGCGACGGTGTCGGATCCGCGCACTTTGCCGTTGAAGGCGGTGCAGGTCGAGGGCGCGTTCCAACACATCGATGCCAAGCAAGTGCGCGATAGCGCCATGCCTTATCTCACCGGCAATTTTTTTACGGTGAACGTGGCCGAGGTGCAGAAAGCTGTGGAGGCCTTGCCCTGGGTGCGCGCCGCGCAGGTCCGCCGGGTGTGGCCTGATGCACTGCACATCGTGGTGACCGAACAAGTGGCGATCTCGAGCTGGGGTGACTCGGCTTTGCTGAACGACGCGGGCGAAGTGTTCACTCCGCCGCGCACCAGTTATCCCGCGTCCTTGCCGGCTCTACAGGGACCGCAAGGCGCGGGTCCGCTGATGGCGACGGCCTATCGCGATATGGGCAACATTCTCGCGCCGCTGCACGTGCGGATCACGCGGCTGAGTTTGGATGAGCGGCGTGCCTGGCAACTCGAATTGGATAATGGCATGCAAGTGGTGTTGGGGCGCGGCGAGCCGTATGGCCGTCTGCGGCGCTTCGTGCGCTTTTATCATCGCGCCTTGCACGGGCAGGCGGCGGCGGTGGAACGGGTGGATTTGCGTTATAGCAACGGGTTCGCGGTGCGCTGGAAGCACACGGATAAAGGCAAGCAGGACGCCTGAAACAACACGCCGGGAGAGACGAGTGAGATGGTGAAAAAAGGCGATAAGGATTTGATCGTGGGTTTGGATATCGGCACCTCCAAGGTGGTGGCGATCGTCGGCGAGGTGCGGCCCGACGGCGCGATCAATGTGGTGGGTTTGGGCTCGCATCCTTCGCGCGGTTTGAAGAAGGGCGTGGTGGTGAACATCGAATCAACGGTGCAGTCGATCCAGCGCGCGGTGGAAGAGGCGGAGCTGATGGCGGGCTGCCAGATTCATTCGGTGTATGCCGGCATCGCCGGCAGCCACATCCGCAGTCTCAATTCGCACGGCATCGTCGCGATCCGCGATCAGGAGGTGACGGCCAGCGACGTCGAGCGTGTGCTCGACGCCGCGCGCGCGGTGGCGATCCCGGCCGATCAGAAAATCCTGCATGTCTTGCCGCAGGAATTCGTGATCGACAAGCAGGAGGGCATAAAAGAACCGGTGGGCATGTCGGGCGTGCGCTTGGAAGCGAAAGTGCATCTCGTCACCGGCGCAGTGAGCGCGGCGCAGAACATCATCAAGTGCGTGCGGCGCTGCGGCTTGGAGGTGGACGACATTATTTTAGAGCAGCTGGCGTCGAGTTATTCGGTGCTCACCGAAGATGAAAAGGATTTGGGTGTGTGTCTGGTGGACATCGGCGGCGGCACCACCGATATCGCGATCTTCACTGACGGCTCGATCCGCCACACCGCGGTGATCCCCATCGCCGGCGATCAGGTGACCAATGACATCGCGGTGGCCTTGCGTACGCCGACTCAGCACGCAGAAGAGATCAAATTGAAATACGCGTGCGCCCTCACCCAATTGGCGATGGCCGACGAGACCATCGAAGTGCCGAGCGTCGGTGACCGGCCGTCGCGGCGTCTGGCGCGGCAGACCTTGGCCGAAGTGGTGGAGCCGCGTTATGAGGAGTTGCTGAGTCTGGTGCAGGCCGAACTGCGCCGCAGCGGCTTCGAGGATTTGATCGCGGCGGGCGTGGTGCTTACCGGCGGCAGTTCCAAAATGGAAGGCGTGATCGAACTCGCCGAAGAAATCTTCCACGCGCCGGTGCGGCTGGGGTCGCCGCAGCATGTCACCGGTTTGGTGGACGTGGTGCGTAATCCGATTTACTCCACCGGTGTCGGTCTGCTGTTGTTCGGGCGCAAACACCGCGGCGACCACGCCGCGCCGGTGAAGGTCAATGGCGGGATGAAAGCCATATTGGGGCGGATGAAAAATTGGTTTAAAGGCAATTTGTGAACAAGCGGGCCGGCGGTGGGCGCTGGAATTATTTGGCAATGAATTCGGGAAAATTTTAGGAGGCACATTATGTTTGAATTGATGGATACCTGTCCGCAAAACGCCGTGATCAAAGTCATCGGCGTGGGCGGTGGCGGCGGCAACGCGGTGGAACACATGGTGAAGAGCAACATCGAGGGCGTGGAATTCGTCTGCGCCAATACCGATGCGCAGGCCTTGAAGAACTGCTCGACCCGCACCGTGCTGCAACTGGGGGCGAGCATCACCAAGGGTCTCGGCGCGGGCGCCAACCCGGACGTCGGCCGTCAGGCGGCGATGGAAGACCGTGAGCGGATTATGGAGGTGATCCAGGGCGCTGATATGTTGTTCATCACCGCCGGCATGGGCGGCGGCACCGGCACCGGCGGCGCGCCTATCGTAGCGCAGGCGGCCAGGGAATTGGGCATCCTCACCGTGGCGGTGGTGACCAAACCCTTCCCCTTCGAAGGCAAGAAGCGCACGCAAGTGGCCGAGCAGGGCATCAAGGAGCTATCGCAGTACGTGGATTCCTTGATCACCATCCCCAATGAAAAACTCCTGCTGGTGTTGGGCAAGACGGTGACCTTGTTGGATGCGTTCAAAGCGGCCAACAATGTCTTGCAGGGCGCGGTGCAAGGTATCGCCGAACTGATCACCCGGCCGGGCCTGATCAACGTCGACTTCGCCGACGTGCGCACCGTGATGAGCGAGATGGGCATGGCGATGATGGGTTCCGGCCGCGCCACCGGCCCGGACCGCGCCCGCAAGGCGGCCGAGGCGGCGGTGAACAGCCCGCTCTTGGAAGACATCAACCTGCTGGGGGCCAAAGGCATCTTGGTCAACGTGACCGCCGGCCTGGATATGGCGATCGGCGAGTTCGAGGAGGTGGGTAATACCATTAAGGAGTTCGCCTCGGATAACGCCACGGTGGTGGTGGGTACCGTCATCGATCCGCAGATGTCCGACGAGCTGCGGGTGACCGTGGTCGCCACCGGCTTGGGCCGCGGTGAGCTAGTCCAAGAGCAGCCGGTCAAGCTTGCGTACAAAAACAGCGGGGAGGTGGATTACGGCCAGCTCGAACGTCCCACCGTGATTCGCCATCAAAACCTGGCAGCCAGCGGCGGCGGCCGGCACGGCGCGGCGGCGGAGCAGGATCTGGATTACCTGGATATCCCGGCTTTTCTGCGTCGCCAGGCCGATTAAGGTCTGGGAAATCAAGGGCGGCCGCCCTCGACGGCCGTCCGGGATTATGCTAGGCATTTAGTCGGGCGCTGTGCTAACATGCCGCCAAATTCGGGATTTGGTGCCCATTTATCAGACCGTGAATGGGGATTAGGATGAGAGTAGGATGATTAGGCAAAGAACGCTGAAAAATGTCATACGCGCGACGGGCGTCGGCCTCCACAGCGGGGAAAAGGTCTATCTGACCTTGCGCCCGGCGGCGGTGGATTCAGGCATCACTTTCCGTCGCGTGGATCTCGATCCGCCGGTGGAAATACGCGCCCGCGCGGAAAACGTCGGCGAGACCACCCTGTCCACCTCGCTGGTCAATGGCGAGGTGCGCATCGCCACGGTGGAACACCTACTCTCGGCGTTCGCCGGTTTGGGCATCGATAATGCTTATGTGGACCTCAGTGCCCCCGAAGTGCCGATCATGGACGGCAGTGCCGGACCCTTCGTGTTTCTGATTCAATCCGCCGGCGTTGAAGAACAGAATGCGCCCAAGCGTTTTATCCGCATTAAAAAGCCTATCCAAGTCGAAGATGGTGACAAGTGGGCCCGTTTCGAGCCCTTCGAAGGCTTCAAGGTTTCCTTCGCCATCGATTTTAATCACCCGGTATTTAAAAGCCGCAGCCAACAAGCGGTGATGGATTTTTCGACCACTTCCTTCGTCAAGGAAGTGAGCCGGGCGCGGACTTTCGGCTTCGCGCGGGACATCGAGTTGCTGCGGGAGAAACACTTGGCCTTGGGCGGCAGTCTAGACAACGCGGTGGTAGTGGATGATTACCGCGTGCTGAACGAAGACGGTCTGCGTTACGACGACGAATTCGTCAAACATAAGGTGCTGGACGCCATCGGTGACCTCTACCTGCTCGGCCGTAGTCTGATCGGCGCCTTCAGCGGCTACAAGTCTGGCCATGCCTTGAATAATCGTCTGTTGCGAGAACTGATGGCCGACGAGAGTGCGTGGGAGCTGGTAACCTTCGAGGGAGACAGCAGCCGCGCGCCCATTTCGTTCATGCAGCCGATGTCAGCCAACTGAGGATGCAGCGTCCGCCCGTTCCTTTTGAATTGAGACACTTCCCACAGACTTTGCCCCGGCAATAAAGTAATTTGCCGGAGGTCTCGATAATTATTTAAGCCTGGGGGCCTAGCGCTCTTAGGGGCGTTGTTTGGCGGCGTGGCGCGCCAATCGGCGAAGAGCCGCCTGGAGTTGGGGATCAGTGGTATTCTCCGCCACGTGGCTGATGACCGCCGCAGCTTCGGAGGATATCGCCAGGCGGCGGGCGGCAGGGGCCGGTGGGGACACGTTGCCCGGTAGTATGCGGATACGGAGTTGTTCAATAGCCGGCAAGTCGCTGCGGTCTTGCAGTTGCGACAGCAAGGTGGTGAGACAGTAACGCAGTTTTGCCGCCCAGGCCGACGAGTCGGTGCTGATGACTAAGGTGGTGCCGTCGAGATTGGCCGCTTGGCAATGTTCCGCCAGCGGATTGCCCAACGCGCCGCGTAGTATCTTTGTGACCCGTTGTAACAGTCGCACCTGGGTCAGCAGGGGGCTGAGTTGCTCCGATGGCGTTTGCAGCCATTTAGTCAGTGATTTGGATTTAGAATGATGCACGGTTTGCCTAATAATTAATCAATAAATTTAATGTTCATAAATAAAGGCTACACTTTCCGCTATGTTTTCCGTTTCCCCTGATGGGGGCGAGGATAGCTAAGGTAAGCAGGTTTTACTCAACCTCACTTCGTAAGCCGTGTAGTCATATTATAGGTAATTCCTCGGTCAGGTAGGCCCGCAACGGTGAGATGAACGCACAGTCCACATGTTAAACATTATTTTACTCGTAAAGAATATGCGACGCCCGGTGAAAATTCACCTCACCCGGACGCGTGCGCTGGTGGTTGCAGCCGCACTCGTTATGCCGGTCGTACTCGCCGCCAGTGCGGGTTTTTATTGGGGTGCCCAGCAAGGTCGCAGTCAAGTGCTCGCTGCCGTGTCGGCCGGCGATAATTCAGGTAATCAAATCACCCGTGAGATGCGGGAACACCTCAGCGCTCTGGTGGCCCGTCTGGGCAGCTTGCAAGCCCATGTGATCCGGCTTGACGCCGTGGGCCGGCGTCTAGTTGATATGGCGGGTCTGGATAACGGCGAGTTCAATTTCGAGAATCCTCCCGCGCAAGGTGGACCGGAAGTGCTGCCGGTGTTGGAGCCGTCCGCATTTAAGCTGCCCGGTCTCCTGGAATCGGTGAATGCGCTCGACCAACAGCTGGAAGACCGTTCTCAGCAGTTCAGTGTGCTGGAGTCGCTGTTGATGAATCGCAATCTGATGGACTCAGTATTGCCGGCAGGGCAGCCGGTGGAGGATGGCTGGGTGTCATCATATTTCGGTTTTCGTTCCGATCCATTCACCGGGCGACGTGCTCATCACGCAGGGGTGGATATCGCGGGTAAACAGGGTACCCCCATCGAAGCGATGGCGTCGGGTATGGTGATCTTCTCCGGCGCGCGCGCCGGGTATGGCAATCTGGTCGAGATCAATCACGGCAATGGCTACATCACTCGTTATGGACATACTCAAGTGAATCTGGTCAAGGAGGGAGACAAGGTGAATAAGGGCCAAGTGCTGGCGTTAATGGGCTCGACGGGGCGCTCCACCGGTCCGCATCTCCACTTCGAAGTATTGCGCAACGGCAAGGTAGTCAATCCCATAAAATATCTTAGCGACGCCCGTTAGTGGCCGCGTAAGGCGTAGCCGCGCTACAATAATGTTGGTTTCAACCCCGCCTAAAGAATCCGCATGATTTCAAAACTGTTGAGCAAGGTTTTTGGTAGCCGTAACGAACGCTTGTTGAAGCGCATGCACGCGGCCGTTCAGAGCATTAATGGCCTGGAACCCGCGTTGGAAAAACTCTCCGACGACGAACTGCGGGCCAAGACCGAGGAATTCCGCCGGCGCCTGGCGGAGGGCGTGACGCTCGATAGTCTGTTGCCCGAAGCGTTCGCGGTCACGCGCGAGGCCGGCAAACGCGCGCTGGGCATGCGCCACTTCGACGTGCAGCTGATCGGCGGCATGGTGCTACATCAAGGCAAGATCGCCGAGATGCGGACCGGTGAAGGTAAAACCCTGGTGGCGACCTTGCCGGTGTATCTGAACGCATTGGCCGGCAACGGTGTGCATGTGGTGACGGTGAACGACTATCTGGCGCGCCGCGACGCGGCTTGGATGGGGCGCCTCTACGGCTTTCTCGGCATGTCGACCGGCGTCATCGTCTCGGGTCAGAGTACCGAGGAAAAACGTGCGGCTTACGCCTGCGACATCAGCTACGGGACCAACAACGAATACGGCTTCGATTATCTGCGCGACAATATGGCTTTCAGTGTGGCGGACCGGGTGCAGCGTGGCACTCACTACGCAGTGGTCGACGAAGTGGACTCGATTCTGATCGATGAGGCGCGCACGCCGCTCATCATCTCGGGTCCCAGCGATGACAGTTCCGATCTGTATCTCAAGATCAACAAACTGATTCCCAAATTGACCAAACAGGAAGAAGAAGGCCAGCCCGGCGATTTTTCGGTAGACGAAAAAGCCCGCCAAGTGACTCTCACCGAAGAAGGTCACCAGCATGTGGAAGATCTGCTGGTGGAAGCCGGTTTGCTCGAAGAGGGCGCAAGCCTCTATGACGCGGCCAATATCAGTTTGATGCATCATCTCAACGCCGGTTTGCGCGCCCACTCCCTGTTCCATCGCGACGTCGAATACATCGTGAAGGACAAACAGATCGTCATCGTCGACGAATTCACCGGCCGTACTTTGCCCGGCCGGCGCTGGTCGGAAGGTCTGCATCAGGCGGTGGAGGCCAAGGAAGGTGTGCCGATACAAAACGAGAATCAAACTCTCGCCTCCATCACTTTCCAGAATTATTTCCGTCTGTATAAAAAACTGGCCGGCATGACCGGTACCGCCGACACCGAGGCCTTCGAGTTTCAGCAGATTTATGGGCTGGAAGTGGTGGTGATACCCACTCACCGCCCCATGGTCCGCAAGGATCACGGTGATCTGGTTTATTTGTCGGCGAAGGAAAAGTTCGACGCCATCATCGAAGATATCAAGGCGTGTAATGAGCGCACCCAGCCGGTGCTGGTGGGAACGACTTCCATCGAGACCTCGGAATATCTGTCGCGCTTGCTGGAAAAAGACGGCATCAAACACCAGGTGCTCAATGCCAAGCAGCACGAGCGCGAGGCGCAGATCGTCGCCGAAGCCGGCCGTCCCGGCGGCGTGACCATCGCCACCAATATGGCGGGCCGCGGTACCGACATCGTGCTGGGAGGCAGTCTCGAAGCGGACATCGCCGCCTTGGGCGAACATCCCACTGAAGACGCGGTGCGGGCGGTCAAGGAAGAGTGGCAGCGCCGTCACGAGCAGGTGCTGGCCTCCGGCGGTTTGCACGTGATCGGTACCGAGCGCCACGAATCGCGGCGGGTCGATAATCAGCTGCGCGGCCGTTCGGGCCGGCAGGGTGACGCGGGCTCCACGCGTTTTTATTTGTCGCTGGAAGACAATCTCATGCGCATCTTCGCCTCCGACAAGGTGAAGGGGCTGATGCAAAAGCTCGGCATGCAGGCCGGCGAGGCCATCGAACATCCGTGGGTGACCCGCGCCATCGAAAATGCTCAGCGCAAAGTCGAAGGCCATAACTTCGATATCCGCAAACAATTGCTCGATTATGACGACGTGGCCAACGATCAACGCAAGGTGATCTACGAGCAGCGTAACGAGATCATGGTCGCGGAGGATATCTCCGACACCATCAAGGCCATCCGAGCCGATGTGATCAACGGCCTCATCAATACCTACATTCCGCCGCAGAGTCTGGAGGAACAGTGGGACGTGGCCGGGCTGGAAGAGGCCTTGGAACAGTTCGGTATGCAGTTGAAAATATCGACGTGGTTGGAAGAAGACCACGATCTGCACGAAGAGACTTTGCGCCAGCGTATCTTGGAGGCGGCGGAGCAGGTTTATGCCGAGAAAGAGGCTTATGCCGGTGCTAGTGTGATGCGGCATTTCGAGAAGGCGGTGATGTTGCAAGTGCTCGATGCTATGTGGAAGGACCATCTCGCCGCCATGGATCACCTGCGGCAGGGCATCCACCTGCGCGGTTATGCACAGAAGAATCCTATTCAGGAATACAAGCGTGATGCCTTTGGCATGTTCTCCCAATTGCTGGACAAGATTAAACACGAGGTGATCAGCATCCTCACCCGGGTCAAGGTGCGGGCGGAGGAAGACGTGCAGGCTGTGGAAGAGCAGCGCCGTGCCCAAGTGCCCATGCAGTTCGAGCATGCGCAGGCGCCGGTCATGGTGGCGGGAGCCGGGGAAGAAGCGGGTCTAGCCGACGACGAAGAACCCCACTCGCCTTTCGTGCGAGACGGGCGCAAGGTCGGCCGTAACGAGCCTTGTCCTTGCGGTTCAGGTAAAAAATATAAGCAATGTCACGGTCAAGTGTCGTGATGCGACCCCGTCGTTTAATTTAATTTCAATTAGAGAAGTCAGGCCATGGCCGTCGGATTGACAGGATTGCCGGTGCTCCACCCGGTGCCGGGCTTGCGCTTGGGCACGGCGTCGGCAGGTATCAAAAAACCAGGTCGGCGTGACATCGTGCTTATCGAGATGCCGCCAGAGGCGCACTGCGCTGCGGTCTTCACTCGCAATGCCTTTTGCGCCGCGCCGGTGCTGGTAGCCAAGCGTCACCTCGCCGCGAGCACTCCGCGTTATTTGTTGATCAACACCGGCAATGCCAACGCCGGCACCGGAGAACAAGGTCTGCGCGATGCGGTGGCCTGTTGTGAAGCGACCGCCGCAGTGGCTGGGGTGAGCGCCGCCGAAGTGCTGCCGTTTTCCACCGGGGTGATCGGCGAGCCCTTGCCGGCGGGCAAGGTCACCGCGGCCTTACCCGCCGCGTTTGCGGATTTGAATGCCGGAAACTGGGTCGCCGCGGCGCACGGCATCATGACCACCGATACCGTGGCCAAGGGCGCTTCCCGTCAGCTGGAAATCAATGGGCATAGGGTGACCATCACCGGCATCGCCAAGGGCGCGGGGATGATCCGCCCCGATATGGCTACCATGCTGAGTTTCATCGCCACCGACGCGGCGGTGGAGCCGGGCTTATTGCAGCGCTGTTTGCAAGCGGCGGTCGAGGTGTCCTTCAACGCCATCACCATCGATGGTGACACCTCCACCAACGATGCCTGCGTGCTGATCGCCACCGGCCGCAGCGGCTTGCCCTTGCTGGTTTCGGAACAGGATCCGGCCTATGTCGCCTTTGCATTGGCGGTGAGCGACGTTTGTACCGCCCTTGCGCAGGCCGTCGTCCGCGACGGTGAGGGGGCGACCAAATTCATGACTGTGGAAATCGAGAATGGCGCCGATGCAGAGGAATGCCGGCAAGTGGCATATGCCATCGCCCATTCCCCCTTGGTGAAGACTGCCTTTTTCGCCAGTGATCCCAATTGGGGACGGATATTGGCGGCGGTGGGCCGCGCCGGGGTGGCCGGTTTGGATGTCGGCCGCATCAATATTTACTTGGATGAAGTCTGTATCGTGCAGGGCGGCGGCCGCGCACCGGCTTATCAGGAATCTTTCGGCCAGGCGGTGATGGAGCGTGAAGAGATCACCGTGCGTGTTCAACTCGGTCGTGGGGCATGTGCCGCACGGGTATGGACCTGTGACTTTTCATACGATTACGTGCGAATCAATGCGGAGTATCGTACCTGAGCCGTGATAACCAGATAGATATCCCATAGGCTCACACAGTATATGGGATTGGACGAATCCCCCAATTCAGGCTATGCTAAGTAAGATTCGTCGTTTGTAATTCTAGTCTTTTAATCAACTATTTGCGGGGTTGTCGCTACATGTTGAATGGATTGTTGGATTTATCATGGTGGGGTTATGTATTGGTGGCCTTGGGGCTGACCCATGTCACTATCGCCGCCGTCACTATTTATTTGCACCGTCATCAGGCCCATCGCGCTTTAGAGCTGCATCCGGTGGTGAGCCATTTCTTCCGTTTCTGGTTATGGTTGACCACGGGTATGGTGACCAAGGAATGGACGGCGGTGCATCGTAAGCATCACGCCCGTTGTGAAACCGAGGAAGATCCCCATAGCCCGCAAATCTTCGGTTTGCGTAAATTGCTTTTGGAAGGCGCCGAACTTTATCGGAAAGAATCTCGCAATGCTGAGACTCTGGAAAAATATGGACGCGGCACGCCTGATGACTGGCTGGAGCGGCATGTCTACACCGGCAGCAGTAAAATCGGCATCGGTTTGATGTTGAGTGTGAACCTGCTCTTGTTCGGGCCATTGGGTCTGACGATCTGGGCGGTACAGATGTTATGGATACCGATCTTCGCCGCAGGTATCGTCAACGGTGTTGGCCACTTCTGGGGTTATCGTAATTATGAAAGCCCGGATGCCGCCACCAATATCTCGCCTTGGGGCATCATCATCGGCGGTGAAGAACTGCATAACAACCACCATGCCTTCCCGAGTTCGGCCAAGCTTTCTTCCAAGCCCTGGGAGTTCGATATCGGCTGGTTATATATCCGCAGTTTCGAGATTCTCGGTTTGGCCAGGGTGAAGAAAGTGGCGCCGGAACCGGTGATCAACCCCAGCAAACACGCGGTGGACATGGAAACGGTGAAGGCCATTTTGGTAAATCGCCTACACGTATTGTCTCATTATGCTAAAGATGTGGTGGTGCCGGTATTGCGCGAAGAGGTGCATAAGGCTGATACGGGTTGCCGCAGTTTGCTGAAACGGGCGAAAACCACCTTGGTGCGGGGTGACGCCGTAATGGACGAGGACGATAAGGTTCAGTTGCAGGCGGCTTTAAGCCGCAGCCAGGCCTTGAGCACGGTCTACGAATATAAGACCCGTCTGCAAGACTTGTGGCAGCGCTCTCATACCTCGCAGGATAGTTTGCTGAATCACTTGCAGGAATGGTGTAAGCAGGCTGAAGAGACCGGCATTAAGGGCCTGCAGGACTTTGCCCGCTCCTTGAAAGGGTATACCTTGCAGTCGACCGCGGCGTAAACTGTTTCACTAATGCGATGCCGCGGCTTCAAGGATGAGGTCGCGGCAAACCACAAAAAAACCCGCCGATGGCGGGTTTTTTTGTGGTGCTAGGTAAGCTCGGATTATTTGATCTTACTTTCTTTGTAGGCAACGTGTTTGCGCACGACGGGATCGTATTTCATCATTTCCATCTTGTCAGGCGTATTCCGCTTGTTCTTGACGGTGGTGTAGAAATGACCAGTATTGGCGCTGGAGACGAGCTTGATTTTTTCACGCATGGCTGAGACCCCTTAAAATCTTTAGACCTTCTCGCCACGTTCGCGGATGTCGGCCAACACGGCGTCGATGCCGCGTTTGTCGATGGTGCGCATTCCTTTGCAGGAGATCCGCAGGCTCACGAAGCGATTTTCATTCTCCACCCAAAAACGATGGGTGTGGAGATTGGGCAGAAAGCGACGTTTCGTTCTGTTATTGGCGTGGGAAACATTGTTTCCCGTAATGGGCCGCTTGCCCGTAATTTGGCACACTCTGGCCATGATGCTAAACCTCCTCAAATACCCACGCCGCGGCTGAGCGGCGGCAAAGCGCGAATTTATACCAGTCTCGGCCGCCCATTGCAAGGATAACCGGACGGGGTGGCGGTTAAAGCTCGCCCCGTTCGGCGAGGGAAACGGTTTGGCCATCTCCGATCACTATGTGGTCGAGCACTCGGATATCGACCAGTCCCAGGGCCTCGCGCAGGCGGCTGGTGAGCTGATAGTCGGCGCTGCTGGGCTCGGCTACGCCGGACGGATGATTATGGGCGAGGATTACCGCTGCCGCGTTGATGGTTAGGGCTTGGCGTACCACTTCCCGGGGATAGACGCTGGCGCCGTCGATGGTGCCGCGGAACAGTTCCTGAAATTCAATGACCCGATGGCGGTTGTCGAGGAACAGGCAGGCGAACACTTCATAGGGGTAATGACGGAGCCGGGCCTGTAAAAACCGCCGGGTATCGTCCGGGTTGCCCAAGGCCTCGCCCCGCTTGAGGGTGTCGAAAAGGTGGCGGCGGCCCATTTCCAGTACCGCCTGCAGTTGCACGTATTTTGCTTCGCCCAGCCCTTTGCCCTGGCAGAAGCGCGGCTGGCCGGCCTCCAGCAGGGGGCGTAGACCACCGTATTCGGTCAGCAGGTCGCGGGCGAGGTCCACTGCAGTTTTGCCGCGCACGCCGGTGCGCAGGAAAATGGCCAACAGCTCCGCATCGGAGAGAGATTGAGGGCCCCTCTGCAACAATTTTTCTCTCGGACGTTCCTCGATAGGCCAATCGGTGATGGCCATAGCAGTCCTCCTTGACGACCACACAGCCTCACCAGGCACGGCTCAATGGTAAAACTGGTAGCGAATCTGTTATTTTTATCACCCTTTATCCGGGCTCAGAATGTAACGCATGGATCAATTGATCAACAAGCGGATCGTGGTCGGCATCACCGGCGGGATTGCCGCCTATAAAGCGGCCGAGCTGGTGCGGCGTTTAAACGAGGCCGGTGCCAAGGTGCGGGTGGTGATGACCCCGGCTGCGACCCGATTCATCACTCCGCTCACCCTGCAGGCTTTGTCCGGGCAGCCGGTGCATGTGGAGCTGCTGGACGCCAGCGAGGAAAGTGCCATGGGGCATATCGCCCTCGCGCGGTGGGCGGATGCGGTGGTGGTAGCGCCCGCCAGCGCGGATTTCATGGCCAAACTGGCCCACGGCCTGGCGGGTGATTTATTGAGCACTCTGTGTCTCGCCAGCCGGGCGCCGTTGCTAGTGGCGCCGGCGATGAATTCGGTGATGTGGGAAAATCCGGCGACCCAGGTCAACGGCCGCCTGTTACGCGAGCGCGGTGTGCGCCTGCTTGGTCCCGCCGACGGTGGCCAGGCCTGCGGCGAGACCGGGCCCGGCCGCATGTTGGAGCCGCCGGCCATCGCCGCGGCGGTCGCCCAACTGTTTTCCACGGGCGTCTTGCAGGGCAAAACGGTGTTGGTGACGGCGGGACCGACGCGCGAGGCTATCGACCCGGTGCGCTTCATCAGCAACCGCAGCTCCGGCAAGATGGGCTACGCCATCGCCCAGGCCGCGCAGGAGGCCGGCGCGCGGGTCATTTTGGTGAGCGGCCCCACCGCCCTAGCCACACCGGCGCGGGTGGAGCGGGTGACCGTGGAGAGCGCCGGCGAGATGTATGCCGCGGTGGTGGCGCGGGTAGCGGAGGCGGACATCTTCATTGGTGCGGCGGCCGTGGCGGATTACACTACCGCGGTCGTGCCGCACAAAATAAAAAAGGCGGAGTCCCGTATGAGCTTGGAGCTGGAACGCACCGCGGATATCGTCGCGACGGTGGCGCGCCTGTCGCCCCGCCCGTTTACGGTGGCCTTCGCGGCGGAGACCGAAGCGCTACGCGAACATGCCCAAGAAAAACTGCATGCCAAAAATCTGGATATGGTGGCCGCCAATTGGGTGGGCCGGCCGGGCCTGGGTTTCGACAGTGATGACAACGCCCTCACGGTGCTGTGGCGCGACGGCGGCGTGGACTGGCCCGCCGCCGGCAAAACCGCCTTGGCCCGCCAACTTATCTCGTTAATAGCCGAGCGATATCATGCGCAACATACAAGTTAAAATACTCGATGCCCGGATCGGCAAAGAATTTCCCTTGCCTCAATATGCTACCGAAGGCGCGGCGGGTATGGATTTGCGGGCCTGCCTCGCCGCCCCTTTGGAGTTGCAACCGGGCGAGGCCCAGTTGATCCCCACTGGAATCGCTCTGCATATGGCCGATAAAGGGGTGGCGGCGGTCTTGTTGCCTCGCTCCGGCTTGGGCCATAAGCATGGTATCGTGTTGGGAAATCTGGTGGGTTTGATCGACTCCGATTATCAGGGCCAGGTTTTCGTCTCGTGCTGGAACCGCGGTGCGGAGCCCTTCGTGATCAATGTCGGCGAGCGCATCGCGCAAATGGTGTTCGTGCCGGTGATACAGGTGGCCTTGGAGGTGGTGGAGGACTTCGAGGTCAGTCAACGCGGCGCCGGTGGCTTTGGCCACTCCGGCCGACACTGAACGGCGCTGTCGCCGCGGTGATTTGGGTAGGTCAGAAGACTTTTAATAAAAAAGGCATCGCGTTTTCATGGCGCAACGAGAGCCACAAGGGTTGCTAGAACAAGATAAGCCGCGGCGCGCGCGCGTGCTGCGGGTTATGAGTCTCGCCAAATTGAGCGTGGCCGGCATGGTGTGCGCGGCCGTCGTCCTGGTGGTGGCCGGTGTGCTCATTTACCAAATCTACGCCGCGACGGCACAGCGCCTGCTCGTACAACGCGCGCAGACACTGACCAGCGAAGTCGCTTACGCGCTGGCCATCGCCATCCAAACCTCCGCGGCAGAAGTGGATCGCGCCGCGCTCGATCCCCAAGTGAGCAATGTTATGGCCGGAGGTGATCCGGTTCAGATCGCCAATCTCGAGCTGCGTTTGAGTAAACGGTTTCGCGACGCGTTGCGGGTGCGTTTGCTACGTCCCGGTGCCCTGGGCGCGGAAGTGGGCACTTTCCCGCGGTTGGGTTACGCCGATCTCGATATGGTGCACATGGCGGAAGCCAGCGGTGATTCTCCTCTGGTGGAAGCGCATCTCTTCGGTACCGAAGAGGCGCACATCGACATCATGCGGCCGGTGCGCGGCGACGGCGGTAGCGGCGTCAATCAATTGCTCGGCCATCTGCTGGTGAGTTTCAGCGCGGACATGATGCGTCACGCCATCGACAAAGTATCGGTGCCGGTGGGATATCTCGAGGTGCGCCAGCGCACCGATGAACAAGGCGGCACGGTGACCTTGGCGGCGCGCGGCGAACCCGCTCTGGCGCACGGCGCGGCCAGCCGCGTCGCCAACTTGCCGGGCACGCGCTGGGAATTGGTATTTGCCACCCCCTCCGCCGAAACCAGCGCAGCGAGTTGGCGCAGCAATTTACTCTGGGGCGTATTTGCCGGTACGCTCATTTTGCTCTCACTGGTCGGCTATGGTTTTTTCCGGGTATTGCAGCGCGCCGTACAGTCGGATTTGGAAACCTTGATCGATGTGGTGCGCGATGCACGCGTCGGCAAACCGCCGCAGGCGGAATACCCCTTGCACCTCGCGGATTTCCGGGGCACGGTAGAAATGTTGAGCGCCGCCGCCCATCCTATGGCGGAAATGCCGCCCGCCGTGCGCGGCCCGGCGAACGCCGGTCGTGCGCCGCCGCAGTTCACCGCCGATCAACTGCCGATGGAAGTCTTCAATAACGAACCCGTTCATGCATCACCTACAGAGAGTACCGTGAATTTACCCACATCGATTTTTCGAGCTTATGACATCCGCGGCGTGGTCGGTCAGACCCTCACCGAGGAAATCGTTTATGAAATCGGCCGTGCCCTCGGCAGCGAGGCCTACGCCCGCGGCCAGCAGACCGTGGTGGTGGCGCGCGACGGCCGCCTGTCCGGACCGACTTTGAGCGAGGCCTTGGCCAACGGCCTGCGCGCGGCGGGTCGTGATGTCATCGACATCGGCCGGGTACCCACTCCCGTGCTGTATTTCGCCACGCATTATCTCAACACCGGTTCCGGCGTGATGCTCACTGGCAGCCATAATCCACCGGACTACAACGGTCTCAAAATGGTGTTGAAGGGTGACACTCTGGCGGAGGGTGATATTCAAGCATTACGTCGCCGCATTGAAAAAGGCGATTACACCAGTGGCTCCGGCAGTTATAGCCAGCAGGATATCCTGGCCGATTACATGCAGACCATCACCCAGGACGTGAAGTTGAAGCGGCCTTTGAAAGTGGTGGTCGATTGCGGCAACGGTGTGGCCGGCGAAGCGGCGCCACGTCTGCTGCGCGCTCTGGGTTGCGATGTGGTCGAGTTGTATTGTGAAGTGGACGGCCATTTCCCCAATCATCATCCCGATCCCAGCCAGTTGGAGAATCTGCACGACTTGATCGCCGCGGTGCCGCAGCACCAGGCCGATCTGGGGCTGGCGTTCGACGGTGATGGCGACCGGCTGGCGCTGGTCGACGCCCAGGGCGGCGTGATCTGGCCGGACCGTCAGTTGATGCTCTACGCAAAAGATGTGCTTTCGCGCAATCCCGGCGCCAACATCATCTTTGACGTCAAATGCAGCCGGCACCTGGTCAAGTTCATCACCAAACACGGTGGCCAACCGCTGATGTGGAAGACCGGCCACTCGTTGATCAAACGCAAGATGAAGGAGACCGGCGCCTTGTTGGCGGGCGAGATGAGCGGCCACATTTTTTTCAAGGAGCGCTGGTTCGGCTTCGACGACGGTTTGTATACCGCAGCGCGTTTGCTGGAGATCCTCGCCGCCGATACGCGCTCGGTGCTGGAGATCTTCGCCGAACTGCCGGATGCCATCAGCACGCCGGAATTGCGCATCGATCTGGCCGAGGGTGAACAAATCGTGTTCATGCAACGTCTGCTGGAATTGGCGCAATTCAAGGGCGCGGTGCTCACCACCATCGACGGCTTGCGTGCCGACTTCGAGGACGGTTGGGGGCTGGTGCGCGCCTCCAACACCACGCCATCGTTGATCCTGCGTTTCGAGGCCAATACCGACGCGGCGCTCAAACGTATTCAAAACGATTTCCGGGCGATGATGCTGAAGGTCGATCCCGCCGTGGCCTTACCGTTTTGACGGCGCGGCCCTCACGCACTGCAAGGTTGAAAACCGTATGACGCTGACCGCCGATTCCGCGCTGAACGTGGCCCATGTATTGACCGAAGCGCTGCCCTATATCCAGCGCTTTACCGGCAAAACCGTAGTGATCAAATACGGCGGTAACGCCATGGTGGACGAGACACTCAAAAGCGGTTTCGCCCGCGACGTGGTGTTGATGAAACTGGTGGGGATCAATCCGGTGATCGTGCACGGCGGTGGACCGCAGATCGGTCAGCTGCTGGCGCGCATCGGCAAGGAATCGGAGTTCGTGCAGGGCATGCGGGTCACCGACAGCGAGACCATGGACGTGGTGGAGATGGTGCTCGGCGGCCTGGTCAACAAAGAGATCGTCAATCTCATCAATCGTCAGGGTGGGCGGGCGGTGGGCCTGACCGGCAAGGACGGCGATTTGATCCGCGCCAGCAAACTGACCTTGACCCGCAACGACCCCGCGGCGAACGAACCGGAAATCATCGACATCGGTCATGTGGGCCAAGTCACCAGCATCGATCCCGCCGTGGTGAATATGCTGGTGCAGGGGGATTTTATTCCGGTAATCGCGCCTATCGGCGTCGGCGAGGATGGACACTCCTACAATATCAACGCCGATCTGGTGGCCGGCAAGATGGCGGAGGTGTTGCATGCGGAGAAGCTGATGCTGCTCACCAATATTTCCGGTGTGATGGATAAGCAAGGCAAGGTGCTATCGGGTTTGAGTTCGCGTGAAGTGGACGCGCTGATCGCCGACGGGACGATTTACGGCGGCATGTTGCCCAAAATCCGCTGCGCACTCGACGCGGTGCAGGGCGGTGTGAAGGCGGCCCACATCGTCGATGGCCGGGTGGCGCACGCGGTGTTGCTGGAGCTGTTCACCGACGAAGGCGTGGGCACGCTGATCCGGCGTTGAGCGGACGTCCGCTCAGTTTTGCGCCGATTTTAATTCTTGGTAGCGGGCCAGGTCGGCGGCGAACTTATCGCGGATTTCTTGTTGCTGGGCGCGTTGGGCGCGGATGAAGCTGCGTTCCCGTTCGATCTGGCTTTGCACGGTGGCGATATCGCCGCGCAGTTCGCCCGGCACCGATTTGCCTTGCCGCTCCAGTCGCGCGGCGACCTTGGTGAGTTTCTGATCTTCCTGGGCGAGATTGGCCAGTTTGTGCTCTGCGACCTCGATGAGCCCTTCCAGAGTGGCGAGGTGGCGATCGCGAGTCTCGATCAAATCGTGTTTGGTCGTGTAGGTGTCCAGCAGAATGCGGTCCTGCATGGCGCGATCTTTGGCCCGGCGCGTTTCTTCTTCCTTGAGGTCTTTGAGGCGTTGTTCTTCGGCGAGTTGCTCCGGGGTCTTAGCTTGCTCGACGTTTTTTACCGTGATGCCGCGCGGATTGATGATCTTATAAGCATGGTCGGCTTGATTGGGAGGAATCTGATCCCCGTAGTGAACACGGCCTTGTTCGTCCACCCAGCGGTAAGTGCTGGCCGGGGACGCCGGACCCGCCTGCGCGGCCAGCGCCGTCAGGCCGAACAAGAGACAGAAGGTCAGTAGTTGCTTACGCATGGTCATCGGCCGCTATGATATTACCGTTGCGTGTGTAATACACAATTTGGAAAGATGAACCGCCGAGGATGTCGCGAGTATTTTGAGTCATGGATTGGGATAGACAGATCATACTTTTCGTCGTTTCCTTGGTAGCTAACCTGTTTTCCGCGTTCGCGGGGGGTGGCGCGGGCTTGATCCAGCTGCCGGCCCTCCTCTTTCTCGGGCTTCCTTTCGGAGTGGCGCTGGCCACCCACAAAGTGGCCAGCGTCGCATTGGGTATCGGCGCCACGACGCGACACTTAAGGGAAGGCGGGCTGAGCTTGCCTTTCTCCTTGTTCATGCTCGTCACCGGCATACCCGGTGTAGTGCTGGGCGCCAGCCTGATTCTGCAAATACCCGACCAGCTCGCCCGGACCGCCCTCGGCGTTTTGACCATTGGACTGGGAATCTATTCCTATCTGCGTCCCCAATTGGGCCTGGTCCATGCGCCATCCCACCGCACGCCGTTTGGGTATGCCGTGGGTGGGGCGGGCCTGTTCATGATAGGGGTGCTCAATGGTTCGCTGACCTCCGGCACCGGCTTGTTCGTGACGATTTGGCTGGTGCAATGGTTCGGCTTCGATTACAAGCGCGCCGTGGCGTTTACCTTGGTCTTGGTCGGTATCTTTTGGAACGGCGGTGGCGCCCTGACCTTGGGCTTGCTGAGTGATATCCGCTGGTCTTGGCTGCCGGCGCTGCTGGCGGGTTCTTTCCTCGGTGGTTATCTGGGCGCCCATCTCGCGATCGCCAAAGGCAGCCGTTGGATCAAAACCGCCTACGAAGTGATCTCGATATGGGTCGGGCTGAGCTTGATCTTTTTCTGAACGGCGTCTTGCGCCCAGTGTAGCGTTAAACGCCATAACGCTCGCGGTAATTGTGGATAGCCCGCACCACGGTTTCCATATCCGGCATGCTGTTGAGGCAGGCGACGATATCGTCCAGATTGATGATGCTGAGCACGGGAATGCCATGGCGCTGCGCTACTTCCTGAATGGCTGAAAGCGTGCCCTGGCTGCGTTCCTGCCGGTCGAGAGCCACCACCACCGCCGCCGGTTCGGCGCCCGCGGCGCGGATCAATGCGATGGATTCCCCCACCGATAAGCCGGCGGAAATCACATCATCGATGATCAACACCCGGCCGGCCAGCGGCGCGCCCACAGTCAGGCCGCCTTCGCCGTGGTCCTTGGCCTCTTTGCGGTTAAAGGCGTAAGGCAGGTCGCGGCCGTGCCATTCCGCGAGGGCGATGGTGGTGGCCACCGCCAGCGGCACGCCTTTATAGGCGGGACCGAATACCATATCGAAAGGCAGGCCGGCGCGGACTACGGTCTCGGCGTAATAACGCCCCAGCCGGGCGATGCTGGCGCCGCTGTTGAACAAACCGGTGTTGAAGAAATAGGGACTCAATCGCCCGGATTTCAGAGTGAACTCGCCGAAGCGCAGCACCTGATGACGGATCGCGAACTCGATGAATTCTTTTTGATAAGGCAGCATGGCGTTATTGTAACGATTCCCCTTGCGCAAGGGAAACGCACCGCGGCCGGGCCTGATTAATTTTTGTTACACTCGCCGACTTTGTCATTGTCCATGGAATAGTTTTATGAAAATCATCACCGCCAATCTGAACGGGATACGCTCCGCCGCCAGCAAGGGCTTTTTCGACTGGATGCTCAGGCAAGACGCCGATGTGGTGTGTCTGCAGGAAACCAAGGCGCAGATCCACCAACTCAGCCCCGAGCTGTTGCGTCCGCCGGGTTATTACAGTTATTTCCACGATGCAGAGAAGAAAGGCTACAGCGGGGTGGCGATTTATTGCCGGCGCGAGCCGGACCGCGTGCAGGCCGGCCTGGGCTGGTCCGACGTGGATGCGGAGGGTCGTTATCTGCAAGTGGACTTCGGTAATCTCAGCGTGGTGTCGCTGTATCTACCGTCGGGATCGAGCGGCCCGGAGCGGCAGTCGGTAAAGTTCGCTGTGATGGCGCGTTTTCTCGTGGTACTGCAACAGTTGCGCGACAGCGATCGCGATTACATCATCTGCGGCGATTGGAACATCGCGCATAAACCCATCGACTTGAAGAACTGGCGTTCGAATCAAAAGAATTCCGGTTTTTTACCGGAAGAGCGGGCGTGGCTGGACCAGGTGTTTGAACAGGTCGGCTGGGTCGATGCGTTCCGCGCCGTCAACGACAGTGCCGATCAATATACGTGGTGGTCGAACCGCGGTCGGGCCCGGGAGAACAACGTGGGGTGGCGTATCGACTATCACATGGTCAACCCGCGCCTCAAAGAGAAGATAATCTCGGCAGCGATCTACAAAGAGCAGTGGTTCTCCGACCACGCGCCGCTGATCATGGAGTATCACGGCGATCTGTAACAACCCGTTCATGATCTCGCTCAACGGCGCATCGCGACGTTAAGATCGTTCTCAAGATGAATATTGACTTGCCGAACCAGCGAAATCCGTCGCGGCGTTGGTTCGTTTGAGATGGCGAGTGGCGTCCCACGCATTTTGGCGCAAGCAATATTTCAACGCATTAAACTAACCCCGTGAAGTGGGGTTCGACTCAGCTCGCGGCACGCGTCGCCGGTATATCATCGCCGGTATCCGGGATCAGCGAGGCCGCCGGCAGCGGGGTGTGCAAGCGGGCGATGATGTGGTTGAGGGTGTCGCGTTCGCGTTCCAGCAGGCCGCAGCGTTTCTCCAGCTCGCGAATCTTGATGTCGAGGCCGTCGCGCGATTCATTGATCTTGCACAGCGTTTCCAGATGCTGGTCGAGTTGTTGCTTGTTCTCGTTCACCTGCCGCACCAGCGGGATCAAAATGCCTTTCAGCCAAGCGTCGGTTTCGCGATTGGCCTTCATGAACAAATGGCGGACGTGGCTCACCAGCGAAATGAAGAATTTCTTGATGACGAAGTGTTGTTCGGTCATGGTGGTGATCGGACTGTTGCGGAAGGTTTCCGCCTCTTCGTATAAGCGTTCCAGCTCGATGCGGTATTTTTTGATCGAATACGCTTTTAGATCGCCGATGGGCAGGCCGTGTTCCTCGTGGAATTTACGGTAAATCGCCTGCACCACGTTTTGAGTTTGTTCGGCGAGGGTACCGACATGCTGCATGGTGTCGCGGGCGCCGTCGAAAAAGGTTTTCATGCCGCCTTTCATGCCACCGGTGGTCCAGCTGCCTTCCATGTCCGTGCGGGTGGCTGCCACCAGATCATCGACGGCCTTGATGCTCAGCGCGTCGAGCATGGATTTGGAGTGCTGTGACAAGATGCGGCGGCTGGCCTGAAAACTTTCCATGTTTTTATTGTAAGCGGCCTGGCGTTCGCGGGTCTTGCGCATCAGTCCGGTGATGACGCTGGCGTTGCGTCCGCTCAAGGAACGCAATTCGAGCAATTGGGTTTGGCTGGCCTCTAGCCGCTGGCTGACCATTTGCAGTGACGCGCCGATCATATGATCGATGGCGCCGACGATGTTGTCGCGCACGATCACTTGTTTGGCGGGGAGGATTTTATCCGCCAGATACGCTTCCAGATCCAGCAGGCGGCTCTTGGCGAGCAGCACGTTGTCCTTGCGGATCTTACCCACCAGGGCTTTTTGCGCCGACACCGGAAAGACACTGCCGGGCTCCACGCCCAACAGCCGCGCCGTTTCGGCGCATTGATGGCGGACCGACTCCTCCACCTCTTCCGGTTTTTTCATTTCGTCCCACAAGGTGTCGATCTTGTTGAGCGCCGCCACCAGACCCTTGTGGCCGTTTTTACGGTAGGTCTTGATGTGGAACTGCCACATATCCATGTCGCTACGGGTCACGCCGGTGTCGGCGGCGAGGACGAATAACACTGCATGGGCGTTGGGCAACATGCTCAAGGTCAGTTCCGGCTCGCTGCCGAGGGCATTGAGGCCGGGTGTATCGAGGATGGACAAGCCTTGCTGCAGCAGCGGATGCGGGAAACTGATCAGCGCGTGGCGCCACATGGGGATGTCCAAATGGGTGACCGTATCGTCGTCGTCCTTGAAGTGATTGTGCGATTCCTCGGTGTAGAGGCCGAGCTTCTTGGCGTCGTCCACCGAGACCCGTTTGACCTTGACCACTTCACGCAGTGATTCGGCCATTTGATCGGGTGAATTGACGTCGAGAGAGATGGTGGTCCAGCGTTCGGGTTGCTTTTTGAATTCGGAGATACTGACATCTTCCAGACGGGTTTCGATGGGCAGCAAACGAATATAAGCCTCGTCGCTCTGCTGGTCGTAAAACAGCTCGGTGGGGCACATGGTGGTGCGGCCCGCATCGGAAGGCAGCAGGCGACGTTGATAATCGGAAAAGAATATCGCGTTGATCAATTCGGTCTTGCCGCGCGAAAATTCGGCGACGAAAGCAATGACCAGCTGATCACCGCGCAGGCTTTCGATGCTATCGTGTATGCGCAGCTCGATTTCCGGGGTTCCCATGCGATGGTCTTGCAACCACTGCTGGTATTCTTGGATAGCGTGGATGACTTCGGCCTTCCATCGGTCGTAGGCCCGCATCTGATCCTTGAAATGGCCCTGTTTATCCGCTTCGTTATCCACCCTTGCGAGCATATTTGTCTTCTCCAAGACGACACCACGGGTTGAAAATCCCTAAGGGAGTATCGGTCGTTCCTCCCCGGCCTTTAGCGCGCATGGCGCTGGAACGTTTTCGTAACTATTAAACTGTGACGCTGTACCGCAATGGGATTGATTGATGGTCCGTAGCGAAGTATCGGCAGCCCCTGGCGGACAATTGAGGCCGGCTGCCGGCGCTTAGCGGGAAATGGGAGGAATGACGCCGGCCGGCCAGCGACGGGGAGCGTGAATACGTAAGGATTTTTCCCGAGCGGTGGCGCCGGCGAGCAGGGTGATCTTCGATTTGGCCACGTCACACAGCTCACCGAGCAGGGCGATCACCGCTTCGTTGGCCTTGCCGTCCACCGGCGGGGCGGTGATGCGGACCTTCAAGCGGTCGCCGTGCGGACCGGTCAACTCGGTTTTCGCCGCACGCGGTTGGATGCGGAGGTGCAGAATCAAATCGTCGCCGTCCCACCGGTACCAGGACACGCGCTCGTTCCTCACGTCATGCGATGGCCGATGTCCACCAATGGGGCGATCAGCAGGAATTTAATGAGCTGAAACACCACCAACACCACCAAGGGCGAGAGGTCGACGCCGGAGACGGGCGGGATGATACGGCGGGCCGGCGCCAGCACCGGTTCGGTCAGGCGATGGAGCAGGACGGTCGCCGGGTTATACGTGCCGGGCGAGATCCAGCTCATGACGACTTGCACCAGTATCGCGATCACGAAGATATTCAACAGCAGGTTGAGTAATTCGGCTAACGAGGTGACTAACAAGCCGCTCAGCGGCATCATGCGGCCCAAGGCCATATTCGCCAAAAAGATCTCCAGCATTTGCAACACGATCAGCAGCACGATTGAAGCCAGATCGACGCCGCCCCAACCGGGGATGATGCGCCGCAAGGGTCGCAGCGGCGGGTTGGTGATCTTCACCAGAAATTGCGAGATAGGATTGTAAAAATCCGCGCGTACCCATTGCAGCAGCAACCGCAGCATCACCGCGAATAAATACAAACCGAACACCGTGTTGATCAAAAACACCGCGGAGGCCGCGAAATACTGATTCTCCATTATTGTTTTTCCCCTCCGAACAGATTGGCCAAGTCGATCGAGCGTTGCCGGGCGGCACGCAAAGCCTGTTCAAAGCTGGCGGCGAGCCCGTGTTCTTCCAAGACCTTGATGGCCTGCTCGGTAGTCCCTCCCGGCGAAGTGACGCGGCGGCGCAGGGCGGCCACGTTCTCGGTGCTTTCCAGCGCCATCTTGGCGGCGCCGAAGGCGGTCTGCAAAGTCAGCAGCCGCGCTGTTTGTTGCGACAGGCCCAACGCAACGCCAGCCTGCTCCATCGCTTCCATCACCAAAAAGAAATAGGCCGGTCCGCTGCCCGACAGAGCGGTGACCGCGTCCATCAAATCTTCGTCGTCCACCCACAGCGTCATGCCCACCGCGCGCAGTATGGATTCGGCCAAATCTTGTTGTTCGGTCGTGACATTGAGATTAGCGAACAGGGCGGTGGCGCCGCTGCCGACCAGCGCCGGGGTGTTGGGCATGCAGCGGACGATGGCGGTCTCCTCGCCCAGCCAGCTTCGCAGGTGGGTCTCGCGGATGCCGGCCGCCACCGAGATGACCAAGACCGGCCGGTCGCGCAGTGCGTTGCTCAAGGCTTGCGCCGCGGCTTTGGCCACTTGCGGCTTCACCGCCAAGACGATTACTTGCGCTTGTTGTGCCGCTTGGGAATTGTCGGTGGTGGTGTGTACACCAAAGTGGCTTTGATGTTCGCGCAAATTCGCTTGATCGGGATCCGCCACCCAGATGCGCGCGGGTTTGACGCCGTCGGCGATCAAGCCGCCGATCAGGCTGCGCGCCATATTGCCGCCGCCGATAAAGGCGATGTCTACGTTCTTCATGGGAGTTGGGCTTTCATCGTGGTGATTGCATGGCGATAATCAGCAAAGGTTATCACAAGTGTAGTCCGTGATCGGCGATTTAGGCTTTGCGCGGCCGTGCGCCGAACAAGGCGGTGCCCACCCGTACCAGAGTGGCCCCTTCGGCGATGGCGGCCTCCAGGTCTTGCGACATACCCATCGAGAGCGTGTCCAAGTGCAGTCCCTGTTCGTGCAAGGCCTGCAAGGCCTCGTGCAGCGCGCGGAAGTAGTGGCGCTGAGTGGTGAAGTCGGCAGACTCGGGGGGCAGGGCCATCAAGCCGTGCAGCCGCAGGCGCGGCAGCGCGGCCACCGCCCGGGCCAACTCCGGCAGGTGCGCCGGTTCGACCCCGGCCTTTTGCGGTTCGGCGCCGAGCTTTACTTGCAGGCAGATATTGAGCGCGGGCAGGTGTGCCGGCCGTTGCGCGTTGAGCCTTTCCGCGATCTTGAGACGATCGACGCTGTGTACCCAGGCGAAATGTTGAGCGATCCAGAGTGTCTTGTTTGATTGCACGGCCCCGGTGAAATGCCAGGTCAGATTTTCCATACCCAATGCTTCCAGTTTAGGCTGGGCTTCCTGTAAATAACTTTCGCCGAAGTCCCGTTGACCGGCCTTAACCGCGGCGGCGATGATCTCGACCGGCTGGGTCTTGCTGACCGCCAGCAGGGTGACGGCACCGGGCGGCCGGCCGTAAGTCCGCTCCGCCGCCGCGATGCGCGTCCGCACGGCGGCGAGCCGCGCCGCGATCAAGTCCTCGAACTGATGTTGTGGGTCGTTCATGAGTTGAATGTATTTTAAAGGCCAGCGGGCGCCGCCATGGCGCTGTATTATGGTATCAAGAACCCGGCCCGGCTGCCGTTAAGGAGGCAAGAGTTTATATCCTGCCTATGGCTTAAGTTATACCTATCCAGCACGAGGGAGATCAGCGATGGATATTGCCGAGTTACTCGCATTCAGCGTCAAGAACGCGGCTTCTGACTTGCACTTGTCCGCGGGCCTGCCGCCGATGATCCGCGTCGACGGCGATGTGCGGCGCATCAATGTGCCGCCCCTCGACAACAAGGCGGTGCACGCCATGTTGTACGACATCATGAACGACAAACAGCGTAAGGATTTCGAGGAATTTCTCGAGACCGACTTCTCGTTCGAAATTCCCGGCCTCGCCCGCTTCCGCGTCAACGCCTTCAATCACAACCGCGGTGTTGGCGGAGTGTTCCGTACCATTCCTTCCAATATTCTGTCGTTGGAAGAGCTGGGCGCGCCGCCGGTGTTCAAGACCATCGCCGATAACCCGCGCGGACTGGTGCTGGTCACCGGCCCAACCGGCTCGGGCAAATCCACCACCCTGGCGGCGATGGTCGATTACAAGAACAACACCGAGTTCGGCCACATTCTCACTATCGAAGACCCCATCGAATTCGTCCATACCAGTAAGAAATGCCTGGTCAACCAGCGCGAGGTGCATCGCGACACCCTCGGTTTCAACGAGTCGCTGCGCTCGGCGCTGCGTGAAGATCCGGACATCATTCTGGTGGGCGAAATGCGCGATCCGGAAACCATCCGCCTCGCCCTCACCGCCGCCGAGACCGGTCACTTGGTATTCGGCACCTTGCACACCAGTTCCGCCGCCAAGACTATCGACCGTATCGTCGATGTGTTCCCCGCCGCGGAAAAAGAAATGGTGCGCTCGATGTTGTCGGAATCACTGCGGGCGGTGATTTCGCAAACCTTGTTGAAGAAAATCGGCGGCGGCCGCGCCGCGGCCCATGAGATCATGATCGGCACGCCGGCCATCCGCAATTTGATCCGTGAAGCGAAAATTCCGCAAATGTATTCGGCCATCCAAACCGGCCAGAACGTCGGCATGCAGACCCTCGATCAGTGTCTGCAGGATCTGGTGCGGCGCGGCATCGTCGGTAAACAAGAGGCCGCTACCAAGGCGGCGAATAAAGATACCTTCCTGTAACGGCGTGCCGGCCGGAGATATTTCGCGGAGAGCAAGGCTCCGGCGAGGTTCGGAAGCCGGCGGCTTTCTTCTTTGACTTAACGGGTCATCGCCGGCAGCCAGACCACGCCGTCGGGCCCGTGCAGCCGGTAGAGGCGATGGCCGTACAGTCGCTGTAAGTTTTCTTCGTTCAGTAGTTCTTCAGCCGGTCCCGCGAGCACTTCTCCATCACCATAAACCAGCAGCACGTGATCGCAGTAATGTGCCGCGCTGGTGATGTCATGTAGCACCATCAACAGCGCGCGCGAATCTTGTTGCGCGGCATGCGCGAACAGGTTCAATACATTCACTTGATGATGCAGGTCGAGATGATTGGTCGGTTCGTCCAAGGCGAACAGCAGCGGATCTTGACACAGTATGGTGGCGAGGCTCACCCGCCGCCGCTCGCCGCCGGAGAGGGTGGCGAGTGCCCGCGTCTCGAAACCTTGCAGGTCCACCGCCGCCAGCGCCGCCGCCGCTCGTCGCCGGTCATCGGCGCTCTCCCATTGCCAGCGTTGCAGATGGGGATGGCGGCCGATGAGCACGGTCTCGAGCACGCTGCTGGGGAAGGGGTCGTCCTGGCTTTGCAGCAGGGTGCCGACGATGCGTGCCAGCTCGCGGCTGGGCCAGGTGGTGAGCGGCCGGCTTTGGATCAGAATCTCGCCGCTGTCGGCGGCGCGCAAGCCGGTCAGGGTGTGGAGCAGGGTGGTCTTGCCGCTGCCGTTGGGACCCAGCACCGCCCAGCATTGTCCGGGGGCAATGCTCAGGTCGAGATGGCGGCAGACGGTCTTGCCGGCGATGCTGACCGTCAAACCGCGGGTTTCCAACAGGAGGCTCATCCGCCTCTCCGGTTGAGCAGATAGAGAAACACCGGCACGCCGAGCAGGGCAGTGATCACGCCCACCGGCAGTTGTTGCGGCGCGATAACGGTACGCGCCAGGGTGTCGGCGGCGGTGAGCAGGCTGCCACCCAGCAGCACCGCGCCGGGGAGAAGGACGCGATGATCGCCGCCGCCCAGCAAACGCAGTAAATGGGGCACGATCAGACCGACGAAGCCGACGGTGCCCGCCAGAGTGACGGCCGCCGCCGTGAGCAGCGAGGCGCCGACGTATAAGAGAGGAAACAGCACACCGACCGGCACGCCGAGGGCACGGGCTTGCAAGTCGCCGCGCGCCAGCACGTTGAGGTCGCGGGCCAGGATCAGCGCCACCGCCAATCCCACCGCGAGTACCGCCCAGGCGCTGTAGGGTTGCGCCGCGAATTCCAGATCGCCCATCAGCCAGAACAACATGCCGCGCAGGGTGGTGTCCGGACTCACCGCCAGGATAAAACCGATCAGCGCCGCCCAGCCGGAGGCGATCACCACCCCGGTGAGCAGCAGTCGCACCGGCGTCCAGCTGCCCCGCCGCCGCGCCAGGGCGAACACCAGCAGCATGGTGAACAAGGCGCCGCCGAAGGCGGCCCCGCTGAGCAGCGCGCCGCTGGCGCCGAGCAACATGGCGGTGAGGGTGGCCACCGCCGCGCCGCCCGACACGCCGAGGATATAGGGGTCGGCCAGAGGATTACGCAACAATACTTGCATCAAGGCCCCGGCCAGGGCCAGTAAGCCGCCGACGGCGAAGGCGCTGAGGGCGCGCGGCAGCCGCAACTCCAATAGTACCGCCCGTTGTAGGTCATCACCGCCGCCTTGCAATACCGCCCACGCCGTGCCCGGACTCACCGAAATACTGCCGATCAGCAACGCCGTGGCGAAGGTGATGCCGCTCAGTAGCAAGAGACCGATCAGCAGGGGTCGAGGCCGGATCATCGCAGACTGATGACGGGCCAGCCCTTGGCCTCGGCGTGGACGCGGAGGGTGTCATCCGGGTCCACCGCCACCGGGTTCGGCACCAATTCGAGTAAAGGCAGGTCATTGTGCGAGTCGCTGTAGAACCAGGCGTCCGCCAAATTGTGTCCGTGTTGTTGCAGCCATTCCGTGATCCGCTTCACCTTGCCTTCGCGGAAGGTGGGTGTGCCCGCGACGCGGCCCGTGTAGCGGCCATTAATCATTTCGGGGTCGGTGGCCAGCAGGTGTTCCACCCCCAGCGCGGCGGCGATGGGTGCGGTGACAAATTGGTTGGTGGCGGTGATGATGAGCAACAGATGGCCCCGTTGCCGGTGGTGGTCCAGCAATTTGCGGGCGGCGGGGAGCATGATGGGTTCGATTTGCTCCCGCATGAAGCGCTCGCGCAGGACCAGTAGCTGCGCGGTGGGGATCTCGGCCAAGGGGCGCAGCGAGAAATCGAGAAACTCGTGGATGTCGAGGCGGCCCGAGCGGTATTCGTCGTAAAAACGCTGGTTTTCCCGTTCGTAAAAGGGGCCGTCGACCAAACCCTCGGCCACTAGATACTTGCCCCACAGGTAGTCGCTGTCCCCGCCCAGCAGGGTATTGTCCAAATCGAAAATGGCTAATGTCACGGCTTCAACTTTCTTCAATCGCGCAAAAAGGACCAAGCATAGAAGTTGTGCCGGCAAAGGTAAATTCTTCCCGTTGGGCGGGTGCCGCCGCGCCAGCGATTTTTTTGATTTGCTTGATGTCGTTGTTTTGTGAAAGAATTGAAGACATTAAAACTCGAGATCACCATTTCAAGTGATTGATTTAGACGGATATAGGCCTAATGTCGGGATCATTCTCAGCAATGATCGCGGACACCTATTGTGGGCGCGCCGCATCGGACAGGACGCCTGGCAGTTCCCGCAGGGTGGCATCCGTTGCCAAGAGACACCCGAGGAGGCTTTGTACCGCGAGCTGAATGAAGAGCTCGGTTTATTGCCCGAGCACGTCGAGGTGATGGGTAACACCCGCGGTTGGTTGCGTTACCGCCTGCCGAGCCGTTTGATCCGCCATCACGACAAACCCGTGTGTATCGGCCAGAAGCAGGTCTGGTATCTCTTGCGGTTGGCCGGCGACGATAGCGATGTCTGTTTGAATCTCAGCGAACGGCCGGAGTTCGATCACTGGCGTTGGGTGAGTTACTGGTATCCGGTGCGCAACGTGGTGTCGTTCAAGCGGCGGGTCTACACCCGCGCATTACGCGAGTTGGCGCCGTTGTTGAAGCGGCCTATTAACGGCGCGCCGGACTTGGTGGCGATAGAGGCGGGTTATGATCCGCTGCCGGGTTGATCTTTTCTCGCGGGGATAAAACATAGTGCTCGACGTTTTGCGGCGCATCGTTCAAGAAGTCGCCAGTGCCCGCAATTTGGAGCAAGCTCTCTCCATCATCGTAAAACGCGTCAAGCAGGCCATGGCCGCCGACGTCTGTTCCGTGTATCTCGCCGATTATGCTCAACGCCGTCACGTCCTGATGGCCACCGACGGTTTGAATCCCGCCGCGGTGGGCCGGGTGTCGCTGGCGATGGGTGAGGGTGTGGTGAGCGTGGTGGCCGACGCCGCCGAACCACTCAATCTCGATAACGCGCCCGATCATCCCCGTTACCGCTTCGTCGCCGAGACCGGCGAGGAGTACTACCACGGCTTTCTCGGTGTGCCCATCATTCATCACCGTAAGCTGCTCGGCGTACTGGTAGTGCGGCAGCGTGAGCGCCGTAAATTCGCCGAGGACGAGGTGGCGTTTCTGGTAACCATGTCGGCGCAGCTGGCGGGCGCTCTCGCCCACGCCGAGGCGAGCGGCGGTATCAATCCGGCGGGTCAGGCCGCTGGCGCTACATTCGACGGCGGGGTGGTCGACGGCCTGGCCGGTGCGCCGGGGGTGGGCATCGGCACGGCGATGGTCATTTATCCACCCGCGGATTTGGACGCGGTGCCCGATCGCAAGATCACCGACGTCGATGCCGAAATTATCGCCTTTAAAACCGCGGTGGGGATGGTGCAGGGCGAGATTCAAACCTGGGGCGAGCGGCTCAGCCTGCATCTCAGCGCCGAAGAGCTGGCCTTGTTCGACGCCTACGGTTTGATGTTGAGCAGCGGCAGCCTGGTCGACAAGGTGGTGGAGAGGATACGCGCCGGCAACTGGGCCTCCGGCGCCTTGCGCGACACCATCAACGAACACGCCCGGGTGTTCGAGGATATGGACGAATCGTACTTGCGCGAGCGAGCCGGCGATATCCGCGATCTCGGCCGACGGGTACTGGTGTGTCTACAGAGCGCGGGCCGGCGCAAAGCGCCACCCTATCCCGAACGGACCATTTTAGTAGGCGAGGAGATCACCGCCACCATGCTGGCGGAAGTGCCGCGCGAACGCTTGGTGGCAGTGGTATCCGCCAGCGGCTCGCGCTCCTCCCATGTGGCGATACTGGCGCGGGCGATGGGTGTGCCTTCAGTCGTGGGCGCCGACGATCTGCCGGTGGGACGCATGGACGGGCGGGCGCTGATCGTCGACGGTTACCGCGGCCGGGTCTACATGAATCCGTCCGAGGCGGTGCGCAGCGAATACACCCGGCTGGCGCGCGAGGAAGCGGAACTGGTGGCCGGTTTGCAGGGCCTGCGTGACTTGCCCGCCGAAACCCCGGACGGGGTGCGCCTGCCCTTGTACGTCAATTCCGGTTTGATCTCCGACGTGTCGACGTCACTGGCCAACGGTGCGGAAGGCATCGGTTTGTACCGCACCGAATTCCCTTTCATGATCCGTGACCGCTTCCCCGGCGAAGAGGAGCAGCGGCGGATATACCGTCAGGTGTTGGAGGCGTTCGCGCCGCGGCCGGTGGTGTTGCGCACTCTGGATGTGGGTGGTGACAAACCGCTGTCGTATTTTCCCATCAGCGAGGACAATCCGTTTCTCGGCTGGCGCGGTATCCGCATCACTCTCGATCATCCGGAAATATTTCTGGTGCAACTGCGCGCCATGCTGCACGCCAGCGTGGGACTCGCCAATCTGCGCCTGTTGCTGCCCATGGTCAGCCAACTCGCCGAAGTGGATGAGGCCAAGCGGTTGGTGGAACGCGCCTATCGCGAGCTGATCGACAAGGGCGAGAACGTCATCATGCCGGCGCTGGGGGTGATGGTCGAGGTGCCGTCGGCGGTCTATCAGGCCGAGGCCATTGCGCGGCGCGTGGATTTTCTCTCCATCGGGAGCAATGATCTTACTCAATATCTGCTGGCGGTCGATCGCAACAATTCTCGCGTCGCCGGCTTGTACGATGCGCTGCATCCAGCCGTGTTGCAGGCGATCAACAACGTGGTGGTGGCTGGCCACGCCCAAGGTAAACCGGTGGGCATTTGCGGGGAAATGGCCGGCGATCCGGTGGCGGCGGTTTTGCTGCTGGGCATGGGTGTGGACAATCTCAGCATGAGTGTGGCCAGCCTGCCGCGGGTGAAGTGGGTATTGCGCAATTTCACTCAGCAACGGGCTCGTGAACTCTTGTCGATTGCCTTGGCCTGCGAAGGCGCCGATGCCGTGCGCCTGCACCTCGAATGCGCTTTGGTCGAGATGGGTCTGGGCAGTCTGGTACGGGCGGGTAAATAAGTTCCGCCCCTGATCATGTTAGGGTTTTCCTAGTCTTGACCCCTCGCCTATCGTTTACTAAAACCTTAAGGACATCTCGCGGATCAGTGCGAGCTGTGGAATCTGGGGCGTTGCTCTGTTCCCTCGACAAAAAAGGAGGACGTTTGAAGCGGGCGGCTGAATGGCCGGCGTCTCTATGAACCCAAGACTATGATTCTTGCGGTGTCGGAGTTGATGCGGGAGAAGACGGCCGGGTCGCGGGAGAGGGTTCTTAGGACAGGCAAGTCCACCTAGTCAGCTCATCAATCGATGGGTCAAACCCAGTGCTTCCATCCGAGGCACGCACCGGGCCAGTGCTGGATGCCTGGCCCTTTTATTTTGTATTTTGACTCGGGCTTGCGTCCATCGCTCACCCGGTACTGTATGCATAGATGCGTGGCGGGCGGACACGCAGCAGCGAAGTTTGGCCATGCTTGACGCGTGTTCTAGGCGCAGTCCTCGGAAAAAACCGCCCCGCTCTTACAGATGTTTCACGTAGATCTTCGAATTGCGCTGGTAGTTGTACAGGCGCCGCCGCGCCACCGGCAGGTCTTGCAGCGTGCCCGGCGCGAAGCCGCGTTCGCGGAACCAATGGGAGGTGCGGGTGGTGAGCACGAACACCCGCGTGATGTTCAGCAATTGCGCTTCGGTCTCCAGTTGGTCGAGCAGCGCCGAGCCGTAACCCAGGTCTTGATAATCGGGATGGACCACGAAGCAGGCGATTTCCGCCGCCTTTTTTTCGATGAAGGGATATAAGCCCGCGCAGGCGATGATGGTCCCGTCGCGTTCCACGACGGTGAAATGATCGATGTCGATCTCCAGACGCTCCCGCGAACGCGACACCAGTATTCCCGCCTCTTCCAAAGGCGCGATCAATTCCAGCAGACCGCCGATGTCGTCGATGGTGGCGCGGCGCGTACCTTCATAGATGTCAGCGGTGATCATGGTGCCGATGCCGTCGCGGGTGAACAGCTCCAGCAGCAGTCCGCCGTCGATGCGGCGATCCAGCAGGTGGGCACGCCGCACGCCGTTCTGGCAAGCGTGCAGGGCGCTGTGCAGATGATTGAATACATCCTCGGGGAACGTGCCCGGCTGAGCCAGCAAGCGTTTCGCCTCGGGCAGGGTCAGCTGGCGGAATAGGCGTTTGCGAGGACCGGTGACGCCGGGTGCTTCGATGAGGCTGATCAGTTTGTCGGCCTTCAAGGCCACCGCGGTGGCGGTGGCGACCTCCGACGCGGTGAGGTTGAAGATCTCGCCGGTGG
Source organism: Gammaproteobacteria bacterium (assembly GCA_023266095.1). Lineage (GTDB taxonomy): Bacteria > Pseudomonadota > Gammaproteobacteria > DRLM01 > DRLM01 > CAKKSB01. Next base: position 76,522 of record JAHFRV010000010.1, read on the forward strand.
GTGAATAACCCAGCGGCGACAGTAAAACCAAACCGCCGTCGGTGAGCTGCTGGCGGATTGCCTCGGCGTCGATGCGGCGCACCTCCCCGGTGTGGCAATAATCCACCCCTTCGCGCACCCCCACTGGTTTGGCGGTGACCACATTGCCCGAGCTGACCCGGATGCGCGCGCCGGCCATCGGCGAATTGGCCAGGCCCATCGACAACAGCGCTTCGATCTCCACCCGCAGCGTACCCACCGCCTCTTTGACGCAGACCAGCGAGGTGGCGTCGGTGATGCGCAATCCATTCACATAACGGATGTCGGCGCCGCGTTCGTTCAATCGTTGTTCGATCTGCGGCCGCGCGCCATGCACCAACACCAGTCGCACGCCCAGGCTGTTGAGCAGGGCGATGTCGTGAATCAGGCTGGCGAAGTGGCTGTCCGCCACCGCCTCGCCGCCGAAGGCGATGACGAAGGTGCGCCCGCGAAAGGCATTGATGTAGGGCGAAGAGTGGCGAAACCAGTTGACGAACTGTTGATCTTTTTTGGCGTCTGGCAACGGTGGATCCCCTGCGAGTGGCAACACGTTTGGCTGGGATGTATACGCGTTTTGCCGCAGGCTCGCAAGACCGGCGCGGTCCGCATCCGGTAACTTACAGGCAGGAGGTCTCGGGCTGCGGCGAGGTGTCGGTCTCGTCCGTCATATGTTCCGGCGTAATCCGCTGTAGTTCTAGATTTTTAAAGTCCCAGCAGTCCTTATCCATGAGCTGGCTGGGGTGCAAGGCTTGCAAGGCGTGCAGCATATTGCTGGGAATTTTCGGATTGTCTTTAGCAAGATCGTTGATCAATTGCTTGACGCGCTGGCGCGCCAGATTTTCCTGCGAGCCGCACAGATTGCAGGGGATGATCGGGAAGTTTTGCAGCGCGGCGTAGTCGGCGATGTCGGTCTCCTGGCAATACACCAGCGGCCGGATCACAATGTGGCGCTTATCGTCGGTGAGCAGCTTGGGCGGCATCGAGCGGATCTCGCCGTTGTAGAGGATAGCCATCAACAGACTGTGGATGAGGTCGTCGCGGTGATGACCGAGGGCGATTTTGTCGTGGCCGTGGCGCGCGGCGTATTCGTAAATGGTGCCGCGTCTCAAACGCGAACACAGCGAGCAATAGGTCTTGCCCTCGGGGACCTTGTCGATGACGATCGAATAGGTGTCTTTGGCGGCGATCGCGTAGGGATAGCCGCGTTCTTCCAGCCAGGCCCGCAACGCGCCGTCGTTCCAGCCCGGTTGTTTTTGGTCCAGCGTATAGGAAAACACCTCGAACTTATTATGGCTGCGCCGCCGCAACAGATGCAGGATGTGCAGCAGGGTAAAGGAATCCTTGCCGCCCGACAGGCACACCATCACCTTGTCGCCGCGCTGGATCAGCTGGTAATCGGCGATGGCCTTGCCCACGTAGTGCAGCAGTTTCTTTTCCAATTGGTCGAGTTTGGACACACGCATCACCCTGGGTTGTGGCGCCCCGGCGCCCGGCTGTTACGGGGACGCTACTTTAGCAGAGCGGCGGGGGTGGGCGCAGCCGCCGGGGGGATGGCGGGTGATCCAAGCGGGTTGCCCGCATGCCGCGGCAATCACGGTAGTCACGATCCCCAGGATTTTTATGAGGGTTGTTTTTATGAGAAAAATAGGAGAAAAAATGACATTTTTCGCTTTCCTGATTCGATGAATTCCAGGACGGAATTACTATTCAGAGCCCTTCCTTAATAGTGGAAACGTCTCTGGGTGAGTGGCTGCAAGAGATTGAGCGCATGTCTCACCGAGGCTGCGGTGATGAGGGGTAACGTCATATTTCATCCCGCACTGCGCATGCAGACTTCGTCCGTCCATCAAGTTATGGCGGGCGGGCTAGCCCATAATGCGGTCGTAGGTCGCCTTGTCAGCCCGATAACACCCGCAAGAAGCGGCTTCCAGGCCGCTGCGGTCGAGCACTGTGATGATGCCGCGGCTATAGTTGATCAGTTTGCGTTTTTGCAGTGAGCCGGCGGCCGTGGTGATGCTGACCCGCCGCACGCCCAGCATATAGGCGAGGAATTCATGGGTGATATGCAGTTCGTCCGAGTACGCCCGGTCTTGGGTCATCAACAGCCAGCGGGCGAGACGCGCCTCCACCACATGAAAACGGGTGCAGGCCGCCGTCTGCGCGAGCTGGCTCATCCGCACATAGATGTAGCGGTTGAGGCCCCGTTGCAGCGCCGGGCTGTGCTGGAGTTGACGGCGAAACGGCGCGGCGTTCATGCGCAACGCGGAACCATCGCCCTGCACCAAGGCGTGCAGCGGTGAAACATTCACTCCCAGTACCAGGGCGATCCCGTACATGCCTTCATTGCCCACCAGTGCCACCTCCAGGCGAGCGTGACTATCGATCGGACTCACCAAAGAAATATAGGCTCTGTTGAATTTCAAGTGGGTTGACCGGGCAAATGCGGGTTCAACGTCCCGAAATTGAGCTTGCCGGCGATCAGAAATACCACGGTGCGTATTGTCCGGAAGTTCCCGTACCCCCTGG
>JAHFRV010000057.1 GCA_023266095.1 Gammaproteobacteria bacterium
CCCTTCGATTTCCGCGTTACGTCTTCCGGCGTGCTGCCGCTGGCGGCGCGCGATGCCTCCAGCGTGGTGCCCATCACCATCCGCCTCAACAGCGGCGAGTCGAAGTTCGGTTTCGACGGCACGGGCGCCGACCTGTTTAGCCTTCAAGCTATCGATGGCGAGGCGACGCTCGCCGGCCAATCGCTCGCCAAGGTGGGCGACGCGCTCGGTCTCACCTTACCCACCACCGAGGCCTTCACGCTCAAGGGACGCTTGAGAAAATCGGGCCAAGTCTGGTCCCTCGAACAAGCCGACCTCGCCGTGGGCGACAGCCGGCTGGGCGGCGAATTCACGGTGGACCGCCGCCCCAAGGTGCCGCTGCTGACCGGCCAACTCACCGGCTCGCGGTTGGTGCTGGCGGATTTGCTGCCGGCCTTCGGGGCGGCGAGGCCGGGCACCGGTAATCCCAAGCCGCCGCCGGGGCAGGTGGTGCCCGAAAAAGAATTCGACATTCCCGCGCTGCACGCGATGAACGCCGATGTGAAAGTGCGCTTGCAGCGCGCCGAACTCGGCCATCTCTTCCGGCAGCCGTTGGCGCCGCTGGAAGGCGACCTCTCGCTCGATGCCGGCGTGTTGACATTGACCCATGTGCTCGCGCGCACGGCCGGCGGCGAAGTTAAGGGACAGCTGGGTCTGGACGGCACGCAGGAAAATCCGCTGTGGACGGTGGATCTATGCTGGGCCGGCATCGAACTCGACCAGTGGCTGAGGCCGCGCAACGCGATATCGCAATCGGATAAACCTTCCGGCGAGAAGCCGGGTTATATCTCGGGCAAGCTCGGCGGTCATGCGCAGCTCGAAGCGCGCGGCAAATCGACACAGCGGATGATTGGATCGACCGACGGCACTGTTCAGGCGTGGGTGCGCGATGGAACGATTTCCCATCTGGTGATCGAGGCGGTCGGCATCGACATCGCCCAGGGTCTCGGCTTGCTGCTGGTCGGCGATGACTCGCTGCCGATGCACTGCGCGGTGGTGAAGGCCGATGCGAAGAACGGCACTTTTACACCGGAAGTCGCCCTCGTCGATACCCGCGATTCGACGGTGTTCATAGAGGGCAGCGTCTCTCTCGCCGACGAACGTTACGCGCTCAAGATGACCTCGAAACCCAAAGACATCTCGCCCGCCGCCCTGCGTACGCCGGTGCGGATGGAAGGCAGTTTCGCAAAACCGGAACTCACGCTCGAGAAAAAACCGATCGCCCGCCGGGTGCTCGCCGCCGTGGCGCTCGCGGCGATCCATCCGCTGGCCGCGCTGATCCCGTTTTTCGATGCGGGGGACAAGGACGCGAGGGACGGCTGCCGAAGCGCCTTGCAGCGATTGCGCGATGCCGACGGACCCGCGACGGCGCGCGCCGCGAAGGCACCCAAGTCAACCGACAAGAATCTTCCCGTTGATCCGGCGTTCCGCCAATAGATCGTGCCCGTGCCGTTTAAAAAATAGCTACTGAATGATGCTGAATTTAGCAGTTGTTGCGGTGCCGGTCGCTATAAGTCGTCTTGCCATCTTAGGGAAGCTCTGAATAATTCCATCCTGGAATTCTCGCAGCGCGGACAGCGAAAAATGTGATTTTCGCTTTCCTTCCTTCTCAATAACTAACCGCCATTGAAAATGGTGGCGCCTCTGAATAAATCAAAGGTTCCTTAGCTGTAACAGGTGGGATACGTACAGCATGACGGCCGTCTGGTGTGCTCGGACGCCGGATGGTATCGACGGTGCAGTTGAGTATGAGGCCGGACACCCCGAGCTTGCGATGAGGAGAAACAGCGTAGCCGTATTGGCCGGTATGGCGGCTCCGCCATGGTGCATTGTTGATTAATTCTGTCGGGCATAGTCCCAGCCATGCGGCATCCATCGGCTGTTGGTAACTGTGGGGAGTTGTACTATGCTCTGCTATGCATGTCTGTTGGGGTGAGATTGGAATTGCCCCCCTGTACCTGATCATGATTATGATCATGATCGCGCGGTTAAGCGACAGTTAATCTTTGAGAGATAATTTCACTCATCTTCATCACAAACCAGGAGGACTGTATTATGGACAAACGTATCTTTTCGACCGCCACGCTATTGGTTGCTTTGGCGATCATGCCCCTTGCCCAAGCCGATTCACCGCCGAATATCACGACGTTGGATTCGCATTCGGTGGAGGCCAAAGGCAAGATCACCCTGTATCGGGTCCAAGTTCAGGGGATGGAATTCGGCGCAGCCAAGAAACAGTCGGATGCGGAGGTGCTAGTGACCTTGGATAGCACACCGGGTAACGTTTATGTGCTGAGGTTGCACCAGGACTCGCCGCCGGCGACCACGGTGATGGCGAATACCTTGCGAGATGCCTTTCTTTCGAATACCAATATCACGCTTTACTACCTGAAGGTTCCCGATGCTCCCAATACGAAGAACTTTAAGATTAACGTGGTGCAATTAAATAAATAATCTACGCGAGGTGCGCCGCACTGCGGAGGCGGCGCACCGTAGCGTTGTGACATGGTTTGTCCACTACAAGATGGCTTCGCTGTTGCGGAGTTTTTTTATCCCATTCTGAAGAAGAGCGCGCAGGTTCCACCGCTAAAGCGAGAAAAGACCAGAGACCAACGCGCTAGTGAATACCAAAGATCGACACCTGTTCAGCGCGCGACGACTTTTTTCTTGGCAGACACCGGTGTTTTGCGACGGTGCTGGCTAGACGGTGCTGTTGCGGCGGTTTGAGGCGGCAGGTCGCCGATATAGCGCTGCGCCTGCTTGAGGTAGTCGAGAAAGGTTTTCGCCACCACCGACGGTTGTTTGCCGTTGGGGTAAGCCGCATACCAATGACGCTCGATGGGAAAACCCACGACGTCTAATATCACCACCTGATCCGCCGGTATATCCAACGCCAGCGTGTGGCGTGACAATACCGATATCCCTAAGCCGCCCAGCACGGCCTGCTTGATGGCCTCGTTGCTGCCGAGTTCCATGCGCATTTTAATTTTGAGATTGTGGCGCGCGAACAGTTGTTCGGTGGCCTTGCGCGTGCCGGAGCCGGGCTCGCGCAACAGAAACGGCTCTTCGGCCAGTCGTTGCAGTGAAATGTTTTTGCGGCGGGCCAGCGGATGATCGGCGGGCGCCAGCACGATCAGTGGATTGAGCAGAAAGGGTTCGGCGATCGCATTGATCTCTTCCGGTGGCTGGCCGAGGATGTAGAGATCGTCTTCGTTATTCATCAAGCGTTCGATGATGCGCTCGCGGTTGGAGACCTTCATCGACACCTCGATGCCCGGATACTCCCGGCAAAAACTGCCGAGCAGACGCGGGATGAAATATTTGGCGGTGGTGATCACGCCCAGCCGCAGCGCGCCCTGCTTGAGGCCCTTCATATCAGCAGTGACCATCTCAAAGCGCGTGAACTGCTCGAAGATCTCACGGGCGAAGGTCTGTAAGGCGCGCCCCGCGTCGGTGAGGTAGACCTTTTTGCCGATTTGCTCGAACAGCGGCAGGCCGACCGCGGCGCTGAGCTTCTTGATCTGCATCGACACCGTCGGCTGACTGAGGTGCAATTCCTCCGCAGCGCGGGTGAAGCTACCCAACCGGGCGATGACGGCGAAGACTTCCAACTGACGCAAGGTTGTGTGGCGCATGGCCGGTAGTTTACCTAATCAGTCGGAAAAGAATAGACGGACGTCTATCGTCAGTATCGGAAAAATTGACTGTTATTGATAATAGGCCCGGCGCAGCATAGCCGTCGATGACGTTACCGCAGGCAACGCCGCGCGCAACGTAGGGACCGGGATAGGTTAGGCCGTATGGCCGAATAACATTGGGGAGATCAGCGTTATGGCAAAGTCTGAAACAATGGTGGAAGGTAAGGATCGCTATAAATCAGGTGTGTTGCCCTATAAGAAAATGGGCTATTGGGAACCCGACTATAAAGTCAAAGAGACTGATGTCGTGGCCATGTTCCGCATCACCCCGCAGCCGGGGGTGGATCACGAGGAGGCCGCCGCCGCCGTTGCCGGCGAATCTTCCACCGCCACCTGGACGGTGGTGTGGACTGACCGCCTGACGGCGTGCGAATTGTATCGCGCTAAGGCATATCGTTCCGAACTGGTGCCCAACACCGGCCCCGGCACCAAAAATGAAGCCCAGTATTTCGCCTACATCGCTTATGACCTGGACCTGTTCGAGCCCGGCTCCATCGCCAACTTGACCGCGTCGATCATCGGCAACGTGTTCGGCTTCAAGGCGGTGAAGGCCTTGCGTCTCGAAGACATGCGCATCCCCGTCGCCTATCTCAAAACCTTCCAAGGTCCTGCGACCGGCGTGGTGGTGGAACGCGAGCGTTTGGATAAATTCGGTCGCCCCTTGCTGGGCGCCACCACCAAACCCAAGCTCGGCCTCTCCGGCCGCAACTACGGCCGTGTGGTGTACGAAGGTTTGAAGGGCGGTCTCGACTTCATGAAGGACGACGAGAACATCAACTCCCAGCCCTTTATGCACTGGCGCGATCGATTCCTGTATTGCATGGAGGCCGTCAACAAGGCGTCCGCCGCCACCGGCGAAGTCAAAGGCCACTATCTTAACGTCACCGCTGGCACCATGGAGGAGATGTACGAGCGGGCTGAGTTCGCCAAACAACTCGGCTCGGTGATTATCATGATCGACCTAGTGATCGGCTACACCGCAATCCAGTCGATGGCCAAGTGGGCGCGCAAGAACGACATGATTCTGCATCTGCACCGCGCCGGCAATTCGACCTATTCGCGCCAGAAAAATCACGGCATGAATTTCCGCGTGATCTGTAAATGGATGCGCATGGCGGGTGTGGATCATATTCACGCCGGTACCGTGGTCGGCAAGCTCGAAGGCGATCCGCTGATGATCAAGGGCTTCTACGACACCCTGCTCGACACCCATACCCCGCAAAACCTGGAGCATGGTCTGTTCTTCGAACAGAACTGGGCTTCGTTGAACAAGGTCATGCCCGTGGCGTCCGGCGGTATCCATGCCGGCCAGATGCACCAATTGATTCATTACCTGGGCGAAGACGTGGTGCTGCAATTCGGTGGCGGTACCATCGGCCATCCGCAGGGTATTCAAGCCGGTGCGGTTGCCAACCGCGTAGCCTTGGAAGCCATGGTCATGGCGCGCAACGAAGGCCGCGATTATCTCAAGGAAGGCCCGCAGATTCTGGAAGCCGCCGCCAAGTGGTGCTCGCCGCTCAAAGCCGCGCTGGATACGTGGAAGGACATCACCTTCAATTACGAGTCCACCGACACCGCCGACTTTGTACCGTCCACCACGGCCAGCTAATTAGGAGAAACGACTATGATGACCAATCCAGGCAATCGCGTCACGCAAGGACAGTTTTCCTTCCTCCCCGATCTGACCGATCAGCAAATTTCGGCGCAGATCAAATATGCGCTGAAAAACGGCTGGGCGGTGAGCGTCGAATACACCGACGATCCGCATCCGCGCAACACCTATTGGGAAATGTTCGGCAATCCGATGTTCGATCTCAAGGATCCTGCCGGCATACTGTTGGAGATCAACAACTGTCGTAAGACCTTCCCCAGTCACTACATACGCGTGACGGCATTTAACTCCACGCGCGGCGTGGAGAGCCCCACCATGTCCTATATCGTGAATCGCCCCAAGAACGAACCGGGTTTTGGTCTGGTCCGGCAAGAAGGCGAGGGCCGCAATATCCGCTACACCGTGCACAGCTATGCCACGGATAAGCCGGAGGGCGAGCGCTATTGATCCGGTAATGTGGCGATAGGAACCAGCGTGCGCCGTGTCCGCGGTGCATGCTGGCTTTTATGCCATCGTGTAAGAGGTGAAGATGCGTGGCGGGCAACGTGCCCGCCACTTTAACTCGGAGCATGGAGCGGAAACTGGGTTATGAGCGACATCGGCAATTCTAATCTTAACGACACGGACGAGACCCGCGTCGATCTCGAGGCCGAGCTGAAGGCCTCCAACATTCAAGAAATACTCGACCAGCTCGACCGCGAGCTGATCGGCCTCAAACCGGTGAAAACGCGTATCCGCGAAGTCGCCGCGCTGCTGCTGGTCGATCGGCTGCGCAAGAAGTTCGAGCTGAGCTCGGAAACGCCGACCCTGCACATGTCCTTCACCGGCAATCCCGGCACCGGCAAGACCACGGTGGCGATGCGCATGGGTGAAATATTGAAACGCCTCGGCTACGTGCGCGAAGGCCATCTGGTGACGGTGACGCGCGACGACCTGGTCGGCCAATACATCGGCCACACCGCGCCCAAGACCAAAGAAGTCATCAAGAAGGCCATGGGCGGCGTGTTGTTCATCGACGAGGCTTATTATCTTTACAAGCCCGAAAACGAGCGCGACTACGGCGCCGAGTCCATCGAGATTCTCCTGCAAATCATGGAGAACAACCGCGACGACCTGGTGGTGATCCTCGCCGGTTACAAAGACAAGATGGACAAGTTTTTCATGAGCAACCCCGGCATGCGCTCGCGCATCGCCCATCATGTGGATTTTCCCGACTACAGCGCCGAAGAGTTATTGCACATCGCTAAACTCATGCTGGCACGTCAGAACTACCGCTTCAGCGAAGCCGCGGAAAAAGCCTTCTCCGACTACCTGCCGCTGCGCATGAAGTTGCCGCATTTCGCCAATGCCCGTTCGGTGCGCAATGCGCTCGACCGCGCGCGGCTGCGCCAGGCCAACCGCCTGTTCGCCGATGCCAAGAAGAAACTTAGCAAATTCGATCTTATCACCATCGAGGCTGAAGACGTGCTCGCCAGCCGCGTGTTTACCGAGGGCAGCCTCGACGCTGACGCGGAGAACGCTTGAGCTTGCGTCGGGAGCCGGTTTAGGAACCTCTGATTTATTCAGAGGTTCCTGCGGCACAGGGATGTGCCGCCATTTTCAATGGCGGCAGGCCATTGAAAATGAAGGAAAGCGAAAATCACATTTTTCGCTTTCCGTGCTCTGAGAATTCCAGGATGGAATTATTCAGAGCTTCCTTAAATAGTCGCTTCAGTCGGCGTGGTGGAGATCGGCACTGCAGAGCCGGGGCAGGGTGGTTAATAGCATGGGATGAATGTCGTCCGCCCTTTCGTTCGATCTCAACGCCGTGACGACTTCATCAACCCGCTCCACGGTCGCGGCGATGAAAGAACGCTGCGCTTTATCCATCCGCCGCCCTATCCGCTTCGCCGTTTATTGCGAATGGTTTCACCCCTGTTCATCGGCCCGCCGCCGCACTGGCTTGCAATAACACGTCCACACCCAGTTATGGTCGACTCCCACCACCCACTTATTACGGTAAACTAGCGTCGGCACCCGACGGGCCAAGGAAGTGGAAGCGAAGGGTCTTGCTCTGAAAATTCTAGGATGGAATTATTCAAAGCTTCCTTAGGTATATCAGAGAACAAATATGTCCGACATGCTGGTTCGCCTTTATGCCCTTCCCGAACGCATTGAGTGCGCCCACGAACCTTATGTCGTAAGACGTGCCGCGGCCTGCGATAAATCGGCGGTGCTGCGCTGGATCAGTCAAACCTTTTCCGCGCCGTGGGCCAGTGAGGCGGATATCGCCTTCTCACGGCAGCCGATCTCGTGCTTCATTGCATTACATCAAGGAAAGTTACAGGGCTTCGCCTGCTACGAAACGACCTACCGCGGCTATTTCGGCCCGGCAGGAGTGGCGGAGACGCATCGCGGCCTCGGCCTTGGCACGGCATTGCTGCTTGCGTGCTTGCGATCGATGAGGGAAATGGGTTATGCCTATGCCATCATCGGCGGTGTCGGTCCAAAGGAGTTCTACAGCAAAGTCGTGGGCGCGATCGAGATAGCGGATTCAACGCCGGCCATCTATACATCGCCTATAATCTAAATAGCCTCTGATTTATTCAGAGACTCCTGCGGCACAGGGATGTGCTCTGAAAATTCTAGGATGGAATTATTCAGGGCTTCCTGAAGTGCCATGATTAATCTCTACGGTTACATGCACAATTTCTTCGTGTATCCGCAAGCCGGCCTTGATGTGTTCAGGTGTAAGACTTGGATCATGAGTTACAACCACCAGTGCGGCGGAATAGGCTCTCTTTCCAACCCGCCACACATGCAGATCAGCCAACCTGGAACCCCCTTCTGAAAAGTCTTTTTCGATTACCTCGCGTATTTCGTCAACCACGGCATGGTCCATTTCCCGATCCAGTAGAACTTTTCCCGTTTCAATGATCAGACCGCGCGCCCAGACTACGATTAGCCCAGCACCTACGATGCCCATCACTGGATCAAGCCACGCCCAGCCATACAGCCAGCCTCCGGTAAGTGCAACTATGGCGAGTACGGAAGTGGCCGCATCAGCGATGACGTGAAGATAGGCGGATTTTAGATTCAAATCGTGGTGATGGTGGTCATGATCACCAGGGTGATGATGATCATGCTGATGATGCGCGCCACCAAGAATATAGGCGCACACAAGGTTAACTGCTAAACCGATACCGGCGACCAGCATTGCTTCTTGATAATGAATTGGCTGCGGCGACAGCAGGCGCTCAACGGAACTCACAACCATAACAACGGCGACGCATAACAACAGAATGGCGCTGGTATAGCCGGCCAGAATTTCTATTTTCCATGTACCGAAAGCAAAACGGGAATCGTGGGCATAATGTCTTGCCGCCGCGTAGGCGAAGGCACTTAAGCCAAGCGCCAAGGCATGTGAGCTCATATGCCAGCCATCGGCTAGCAGTGCCATTGAGTTGTACCACCAGCCACCCGCAATCTCGACCACCATCATGATGAGGGTGATCCACATGACGGCTTTGGCACCGCGCTCTGCCAAATGGTTTCCGGAATCAAACACATGCTCGTGTTGCCATTGGGAGAGATCATGAGTGTGCATAAACTGAAAATTCCTTTCGGTTAATCTACGTTTAAAACTCTTGCCGGATAATCCCGTAAAAGTAGCCGGCCGTGTCATGGACGACACTAAATCGACCCCGCTGTTTTATTCTGACAACAGGGTTTCTACAGCTACCTAGCCGTTGTTCGGGTCGGACCCGTTTCCCATTACTGGCTACGATCAAGTCGTGCCTGTCACCCATCAGAGTCAAGCGGTGGACCGATGGTCTGGCGCCGCCCTGGCCGCCATGCTGCCCCAGAGAAACGGGGTGCCGCCGGAGGTGTCCGTGAAAGGCTCACAGCGCGGCGGCTCGCGCGCGGCGCATCCAATCTCCAATTGGCTCACCCGGCAGACAAACCAGTGTACAATAACTCAGGCGATGGCGATCGACCTCCACCGTGACCTGTCCGGTGGCTTATTACCCTCCCATGATGACGTTGCGATGTTCGCTCGAACCTCTTGTTGAACACAGCCGCCACGGCGAACCTTAAATCCCGAATTTTTATCAATGGCCCCACCGCGAACCAGCCGCTTACTGCATTGGCGGCACGCCTCGGGTGTTTGGCGGCGGTCTGTTTAAGGACGAAATCATAATTGCGGCGGGCGGTCGTTGTTCACCGCCCATTACGGTTGCCGGCATTCAGGTCGTCAAACTCGGCTCGGCCGTCCTCGATCAGGAGAATATCTTCGGTTCGCGGCCGGCTTGGCACTCTTCCTGTGAACTCAGTCACACTCGGGCCTTACGCTCCACCCTAGTCTTTCCGAAACAGAGGTATGAGCCCAGGCGCATCCTTGCCTAATACCGGCAAGGTCCAGTCCTTAAGGTAGATGGTAGAGTCATCATGACCACAGCACCCAAACAAATCGACGGCGCGTTACTGAATGACCTCATCCCGCTCAGCAGTCTGAGCCGGCCTGATCTCGATCAACTTTTGCGGCATGCCAAAGAATATATTCTTCCCGCCGGACATACCGTATTCGAACGCGGCGACGCGGCACGCGCCACGCTGTATTTGCTGGAAGGCGACATCGCACTGACCTCGCCGCTGGCGCCCGACGAATGTATCCGCGCCGGCACGGAAACCGCCCGTTACCCGCTGGCGCACCACTTGCCCCGCATCGTCACGGCCCGTACCCTGACCACCGTCCGGCTCCTCCTGATCAACGCTGACGTCGCGGACATCGTGGCCCACGCCGCTCCGCAACAGGCCGACGCCACTGACGGCCAGGATATTTGGAAAACCAAGTGGCTGCAATCTCCGCTGTTCCGTCATATGCCGCGCGCCAATATCGAAGTCCTGTTGCGCTGCATGGAGGAAATCGATACCCAAGCCGGTCAGGTCATCCTTCATCAGGATGGCAACGCCGACTGCTATTACGTCATCAAAAAAGGCCGCTGCACCGTCTCCCGCCGACCGGCGCCGCGGGCGCGGGACGTCAAGCTGGCCGAACTCTGCGAAGGCCAGGGTTTCGGTGAGGAGGCGCTCATCACCGACGCCACTCGCAACGCCTCCATCACCATGATCGAAGACGGCACGCTGCTGCGTCTGTCCAAAGACGATTTCATCGAGTTGCTGGCCAAGCCGCTGCTGCGCCATATGCCCTTTGACGACGTCATGGCCCGCCCGGACACCGTGCTGGTGGACGTCCGTTCGCCGGAGGAATTCGAAACCGATGGGCTGATCGGCAGCCTCAACATGCCCATGCCCGTGTTGCGCCTCAAAGCCAATCGCTTCGATCCGGGCCAATCCTACGTGGTGTATTCCAATACCGGCAACTTCAGCACCGCGGCTGCGTTCCTGCTCCTGCAACAAGGTTTGGACGCCTACGTGCTCAAAGGCGGCCTCAACAGCGTACCGCGCCATCGCATGAAACGTACGGTCAATCACTACCGAGAGACGGGCAATAGCGCTCAGGCCGGCCAAGCGAATCGTTCGGTCCTCAGCTTTCCCGACGGCGATCACCCCACTCCGCCAAAGACCCCCGACCATAAACCGGCTCCGGCCGGCGAAGAGGCGCGGCCGGTCAATTTCGCCTGGGTGTCCGAAGAGGCGCTGTGGCGCAACACCATCGGCCTGCGCGATGACCGGCAGATCGATTCGCTGTTTACGCCCAGTGACATGTATTCGAACCAATCCCAGGACAATTCCATCCAGGGTTTTGAAGAAGTCCGCCTCTTCACCTCCGTGGGCAATCTCAAGAACGCCAAACTCTCGCTCGCCAGTAACGACGAAGACCCGGTGCCTATCGCCTTCGGCGGGCAAACTCATCGCGGCCCCGGACAAGCCGCCGCCAAAGGTGATTTCAGCTTCAGCCCCACCGGTTTGCGCAAGGCCTTCCGCACCGCCACGGCGCCTCCCGTGCGCATGGCGCTGCGACGGCGGGTCGGCCTCGCCGCCATGGCCTTATTATTGTTAGGCGTCGGTTTCTCGATGGCGTATTGGAATAATGACGAAGTACGCGCCAGCGTGAGCAGTGTCCCCGGCTGGATCAAACAACAGCGCGATACGGATGCCAAACTCACCCGCTTGCTGGACACACTGGAAAAACTGCCGGGCCTGAGTCAGCCACGGAGCGTTAATCAAACCACCGTCCAGCCTACCACCACCATGCCATCAGCACCGGCATCGGCCGTCACCGAACGCACCAAACCCTAAGCGGGCGGCGTTACGCCCTGCACACCGCCGGCGCCGGAAAATAAGCCCATCCGGAGAAACCCAGGTTGCTTAGAAGGAGACTCTGCACCACAATTAGAAATTACCTTAAGGGTATTGGTTTAATCGCCCCGGAACCGGGCACCAATAAAACGGATGCCACACTCACTATCCCGACACCACCCGGCCAGGCGAGATGTCGCCCCATTCCACCCGCCAAGACGGTGGTATGTAGCATGCGCAGGCATCCTAGCCGTTTTATTGATCGGCCCGTCTCACTCCGCAGCATCGCAAGAAAACCCGATCCCCATCCATATCGGCGTACTTGCCTATCGCGGTAACGACCAAACCCTGCAAAGCTGGTCACCCACCGTGGACTACCTCAACCGCACCTTTAGCGGCTACCATTTTGATCTGCTGCCCATGGATATCCCCACCATGAACCGAGCAGCGGCGGCCAATACCCTGCATTTCACGCTCACCAACCCCGGCCATTACGTCGAACTCGAAACGCGTTACGGCGCCAGCCGTATCGCTACCCTTAAAAATATCCAGGGCGGGGCGCCCCTCACCCAATACGGCGCGGTGATTTTTACCCGTGCCGACCGCAACGACATCCAAACGCTTGACGATCTGCGCGGCCGCCGCTATGCCACGGTGGACACCAGCGCCTTCGGCGGATTTCAAATGGCTTGGCGGGAAATCAAGCGGCACGGCATCACGTCATTGAATGATGTTCAACTGGTCTCCCTGGGTTATCCGCAAGACCATGTCGTGCGCGCCGTGCTCAACAACCGGGCCGATGCCGGCACCGTACGCACCGGCGTGCTGGAATCCATGTCCATGTGGGGGCAAATCGATCTCCAAGACATCAAAGTGCTGAATCCCGTCACCAATGATTTTCCCTTTCTGCTCAGCACGCAGCTCTACCCGGAGTGGCCCTTCGCTCAACTGCCCAACGCGCCGGCGGATCTCTCTGAAAAAATTGCGATCGCCCTGCTGTCCATGAGTCCGGACAGCGAGGCGGCCAAAGCCGGCCAGTACGCGGGATGGACCATTCCACTCGATTATTCGGCGGTCCACGCTCTGTTGCGGGAATTGCAAGCGCCGCCTTACGAGGATTTCGGCAAAATCACCGTGTCCGCCCTGGCTAAACAGTACTGGCCCTGGTTGGTGGCCATCGGCATCGGCTTCATCATCGGCTGTTCCTTGCTGGTCTATGCCCATCATTTGAATCGCCGCCTGCAACAGTCATCGCGTTTTCTCGAAGCAGAGATTCAGGAACACAAACTCATCAAGCAACGCCTGCTCGCCCTCAACGGGCGGCTCCAGCATTTGCTTACCGCGACCCCCGCCATGATTTACAGTTGCGCCCCCGACCGTAACTGCCCCACTACCTTCATCAGCGACAATGTCCGTGCTCAACTGGGCTATGAGCCGAGCGAGTTCTTGAATGACCGGCAGTTCTGGATCGAGCATATCCATCCGGACGATAAAATGCTGGTGCAAAAAAGCATGGATACCCTGCTGCGGCAAGGCGCCCACCATCGCGAATATCGGTTTCGCGCCAAGGATGGCGATTACCGCTGGCTGAATGACGACGTGCGACTGGTGCGCGGCGAAAACAATGTCCCTATCGAGGTGGTGGGCTATTGGGTGGATATCACCGACAAAATCAAGGCGCAAGAACTGGCCCGCAGACACGAAAATGAATTGGCCCACTGCCTGCGACTGACCACTATGGGTGAAATGGCCACCGCGCTGGCCCATGATATCAATCAGCCTTTGTCGGCCGTGCGTAATTACGTGCAAGGCTGTGTACTGCGCCTGCGCGCGGGCCAACTGGACTCACAACAACTGCTGCACGCGCTGGAAGAAGTGATAGGACAAACGGAACGGGCCGCCGCGGTGGTGCGCCATGTCCGGCAATTCGTCGGCAAGGAAAAACCCGTATTGGTCACCACCGACATCAACGAGTTGATCCGCCAGGCCGTACATTTGCTGCTGCCCGAAGCGCGCAGCGCCGACATTCCCGTGCACTTGCATCTGCACGAGCACCCGTTGCCGGTTACGGTCAATCCCACTCAAATACAACAAGTCATCATCAATATCGCGCACAATGCCTTCGAGGCCATGGCACCGCTGCGCAAAGGCGACCGCATTTTGGACGTCGATACCAGGCTGGACGATAACACCGTACACGTGACATTGCGCGACACCGGCCCCGGCGTGCCGCGTGAACTCCTCGACGATATCTTCACTGCCTTTTACACTACAAAAAGTACCGGCATGGGGATGGGTTTATCCATCAGCCGGAGCATAATAGAAAGTCACGAAGGCCGACTTTGGGCGGAGTACAATCAATCCCGCGGCATGGTGTTCACATTCACCTTACCACTGGCGAGGGACAATCCATGACGACCACCAGCAATCAAGCTATCACCTATGTGATCGACGACGACAAAGCCGTGCGGGAATCGTTGCGCTGGCTGATCGAATCGGTCGGCCTGCCAGTGGAAACCTATGGTTCCGCTCGCGATTTCCTCAACAGTTTCAGCAATGACCGCCCCGGCTGCATCGTGCTGGATGTGCGTATGCCGGAAATCAGCGGCCTGGAGCTACAGGAACACCTCAAGGCCCACGACATTCAAACGCCTATTATCATCATCACCGGCCACGGCGACGTCCCCATGGCGGTGCGCGCCTTGAAAAACGGCGCTGTCGATTTCATTGAAAAACCCTTTAACGACCAAGCCTTGCTGGACCGCATCCAACATGCTTTGCAACACGATACTGAAACCCGCAACAAACAAGCCCTCCTCGGCGTAGCCAAGGACGGCCTCGCCCACCTCACCAAACGTGAACACGAGGTTCTGAATCGCGTCATCGCCGGCGAATCCAGTAAACGCATCGCCGCGGATCTGGGTTTGAGCACGAAAACCGTCGAAGCCCATCGCGCCAAAATCATGCAAAAACTCCAGGTCAAATCGGTGGCCGAATTAGTGAGAGTGACCGTGGCCTGCCGGGAATCTACGTAGATACCCTAATTTCCATCCGAACATACCGTGCTTTATCTTCGCCTCGACTTGAGCTTTTATTAATTGACTGCGACCGCATACATCCCCACTGAACCGGCGAGTATGGTGTTTTTATGGTTTTCAAAACCCATGAAAACTGAACTCCCATACCAATCGCATGCTGGCCAAATGGAAAAATGGAGGTTCATATGGAACATCGCTTGAGTGAACGGGCCTCAGTGAATACCCCGGTTGTCATTTATTACAACAGCCTGGGCTTACTCCAAGCCAACGCTCTCAATCTCAGCCGCCATGGCATGTTCGTCCACACCGGGAGATTAAGCCTGCCATTGCATGCTTTGATCGAAGTGGCGTTCCCGTTACACCGAGCTCGTAATCTGCGACCGCAACGTGCCAAAGCCATGGTGATCCGGGTCACCCATAGCGGCATGGGTTTGATGTTTGATGACGAAATGGAAATGATGGATATCGGTCAGCAACCTTTGGACACTACTATTAACGAAAAGCGGTTGGTTCGTGCGGGTTAAACGGAGCCTACCCAGCGGGGACGTACCATGCTCCGGCGGGATAAGGGAGAATAGGCTTCCGTATATTTAAGAAGCTTCAAATAATTCCATCCTGGAATTCTCAGAGCAAGGAAAGCGAAAAATGTGATTTTCGCTTTCCTTCATTTTTAATGGCCTGCCGCCATTGAAAGTAGCCGCAGGCCCTTCGCTTCGCACTTCCGTGTGCCGCAGGCACCTTTGAAAAAATCTGAGCTTCCTTAAGTTATGTAGCCTATTGCACTGCATCGTTATGAAAACGCGTGCCACTATATTGGCCACGCGCTTCAGATTACCCGGTTTTGCGTTATCGTCGATGCTGGCGACTCATCCGAGCCGCCGACCGCGGGCGCTGATTTTGTATATTCGTATCCCCTCTCACGAGCTACACGACAACATCGAACACCCCGCCCGGTGGCGCGCCCAATCCGGCCGGCGCTGGGCATACTGCTCACGGCCGGGCTGATCATCATAGGGCCGGCGCAACACGTCGAGTAACTCGTGTATGCCGGCGTCATCGCCTTGCTCGGCGCGATCGATGGCCTGCTGTGCAAGATAATTGCGTATTACATAACGTGGATTGACGGCTTGCATGTGCGCATGTCGCTCAGCAGGCGGCAGATCCTCGTGCCGTACCTGGGTGGCATAACGCGCCAGCCAGGCGTGAAACTCCGGTTCGTGCTGCTCCCGCTTCGCCTCATCATAAAAAGCATGATAGAACGGCAGCAATGTCGGCGCATGAACATCGACGTCGACCAGCGCGCGGAAAAACAACGTCATATCAACTTCAGCTTTTTGCAGCAACGCATACAGCGATTGCATGAGCCCTCTATGCTCATCTGACGATTCGGCCAAACCCAACTTTGCCGCGGTATTGCCGCGCTCGGCTGCGCCGTAAACGTCCACGTAGCGTTGCAATCCGGCATGCAGCGGCTCCAGTGAGGTGAAGGCCGGCGCCAGGGCATTGGCGAAGCAGGTTAGATTCCAGTAGGCGATTTCCGGTTGATTGCCGAAACGGTAACGGCGCCCTTCCGCATCGGTGGTGTTGGGCGTCCAATCCCAATCGAAGTTATCGATCCAGCCATACGGTCCGTAATCGATGGTGAGGCCGAGCACCGACATATTATCGGTGTTCATCACCCCATGCACGAAACCCACCCGCATCCAATGCGCGACCATGCTCGCAGTGCGCTCACACACCTGCGCGAACCACTCGGCACGCCGCTTTTCGTTGATAGTGTCGTGTCCGTCCGCATGCAACTCGGGAAAATCGCGGCGGATGGTAAAGTCGATCAACTGCTGCAATAGCGCAATATCACCCCGTGCCGCCGGCAGTTCGAAATTGCCGAAGCGGATGAACGAGGGCGCAACCCGGCACACGATCGCGCCCGGCTCGGCTTTAGGATGACCGTCGTAAAACATATCGCGCATCACCTGTTCGCCGGTCGCCACCAGGCTCAAGGCGCGGGTGGTGGGCACGCCGAGGTGGAACATGGCCTCACTGCACAAAAATTCGCGTACCGATGAACGCAATACCGCACGGCCGTCGGCACGCCGCGAATACGGCGTCGGGCCCGCACCCTTGAGTTGGAGTTCCCAGCGCTGGCCCACTGCGTTAATCGTTTCGCCCAGGGTGATCGCACGACCATCGCCGAGTTGACCGGCCCAATGGCCGAACTGGTGGCCGCCGTAATTGGCGGCATAGGGCTGCATGCCGTCAAGCAAGGTGTTGCCGGCGAATATGTGCGCGAAAACCGGCGATGCTACGCTGGTCTCCTCGATCCCGAGCAGCGCGGCCACTTCGCGCGAATGCGCAATCAAGCGCGGCGCGCTCACCGGCGTCGGGACGATACGTGAATACAAGGCGTCCCGCACCTGGCGCGGACGCGGACCACTTTCCGGATCAGCGGGCAGTTGACCGACAAATCTGTTATCGAAACGGAGGTTCTGCATTCTTACTGGCTCAATAGCGGCGGATACCAGCGGCTTCGGCCTAGCGTAGCCAACATCGCTGCCGGTGATTGCTTAGCGCTACCCACCTGACCGCGGCCTCATCCCCCGATGCAGGATGGGATACCTGTTCGTCCCCCACCCATACTGGCGATTTACCACATCAGATCATCCGGAATCTTGTAGTCAGCGTAGGGATCATCGCCGTCCTGCGCTGGTGCGGCGCCATGCTCAGCGTGGATAATGCACCGCGCATCACGCTGTTTGATCTTCTCCGCCACGGGCATAGGCACCAGTTCGTAGCCCTCCCCCAGTTTGGCGATAGCCAGGTGACCGGACATGAGGTGTTTATGTATCTGCTCTGAAACGTAGAGGCGCTTGACCACATTGGCGTCGGCAAAGTTGTAAACAATATCGCCATCCCGATCTTGAACACGATTGGTTTCGATCAGCTGCTTAACCTGGGCGGCGATGGCCTTGCGCTCAAAATCGTCTTGCCTCTGCTGGTTAAGCTGGCGGTCGCGTTCAAGCTTTTCGGCATGGGCCTGTTGGGCCAGCAGCTGAGCTTCGTCCAGCTTATCGGGCGAGCCCTGTTTAACTTTCTGCTTCTGATTCTTATATTGGCTCTGCTTGGCCTGCTGCGCCTTGTTTTTATCAACCAGGCCGCTCTTCTTCAGCTGTTCTAAAAGTGAATCTCCCATGGGGAGCGCTCCGGATGTGATTACTGAGACGTGATGTAAAGGGGTGGGGTAGGCATGCGGCCGATTGTAACAAGAGCCCCCGGCCAATTGAAACCTTTAGCGTCGCGGACACAGGGTGTAGCGCTGACTGGCCATGCAAAGAGGCTAATGACGTGTCAAGTAATGATCAAAAAAAAGCCCGGACTAGCCGGGCTTTGTAGTGGTTTAGCGATCAGTTGAACGTCAGCGTCTGTGCCATCACGTTGCCGTTAGGCTCAACGAAACCTTGCCACTCAACCCTGTCCCCTAGCGCCGGGGCCGTTGCGTAGCCTCCATAATTGATGGACGTGCAATTGGCGTAGTCGATGCGGTTACCACTCACCATGATGTAGTTAACGCCCACCACCGTCACAGTGCCCTTGCCCTTGCTGAGTTTGGCACTCTTCGGCTTCGTGCAGGAGCGTTGCGATATCACCATGTCATAGTTGGCATTCGCGACGACACCGCGACTATCAATCACGGTCACGGCCACGTTAAAAGTACCCGCCGTGGTCGGGGTGCCTGAAATCAGGCCGCCGTTGTTAAACGTCAGCCCCGCCGGCAATCCCGTTGCAGACCAGTTGTAAGGCGGCACCCCACCGCTGGCGGCCAAAGCCGCGCTATAGAACTCGCCTACCAACCCGTAAGGCAAGGTGCCAGAGATCGTCAGCGGCGGCGGCGTGACAGTGCCGAGGTCGAGAACCTCAAAAGCATTGTCGCCAATCCCCGCGTCGTCAATCACCAGCGCGCCTTGCAGGATAGGCCGTCCATCCGCATAGGCGCCGGGCGCCGGGTTCTTGCTAAAATCATGCACCGCCGGCACAACCCAACCCGTGACGCCGTTCGGATATGCCTGACCGGAGATATCCGTCATCAGCAAAGTGTACTTGTTACCCGGCACCAGACTCACGCCGGCAGCGGCATAGTCCACCGCCACGAACCCCATATACGGCTTGGTCAGCGTGAGGTTACGGCTATCGAGTACCGCGCCACCCACGCCTTCGCCCTGCAACAGCTGCACCTTGATGGTCAAACTGGGCGCGATGGCATAGGGATACGGCGGAAGGCCAGGATAAGTCTGCAACAGCCAATGGGTGAACGACTCCTGGTCCGCAATGAAAATACCCGCCTTCACGCTGGGTACCAACGCCTTGAAAGATTGGCCAATGGGCGCATGGTTAAAATCGTGACCCGCCGAAGTCGTCGGCGCGAACTGGAGATCGGTGGCGCCAGCCCAGACAACAGCACTGGTGAACGCCAACAGCGCTGCAGCGAAAAACGTCCTGAATTTCATGATCAAGCCTCCGCAAAGTGTTCCAAGTTTAGTGTGCAGCCAACCGGAACATAGCGAAGACCGGTTGGCAGGCTTGGCGAACTTATAACACGCGAAGATAAAATGAAGCTGAACAGACAACCACAGTGAGAAACTCAGGAACATCGCCAGTCTCAAGCCGATTCACGCCGCGCTAACGCATGCAACTGATATAGCTACCGCCATCCAAATCATCGATTGCTTTATCGGCTTCACGACCCGCGTTCGATACGAGCAAATGCGCCATCGAAATTATCACGCGGTCTTTCATCAGACTAAGCGTGGCGCGCTTCGAATGTGAATGCACCGGGCTTTGACGCCTCAGTGTGTTTTATAGTATTACGGTTGACCGAGTCGCTCGGTGCAATACGGCGAAATCAAGCCTGGCTCAAGGAGCCAGGCTCCTTGAGCCACTAAAATCGCGCCTAGCGTTTTTAACGAACGCCCAGCAACTCCACATCAAACACCAAGGTCGCATTCGGTGGAATCACGCCGCCCGCGCCGCGCGATCCATAACCAAGCTCCGGCGGAATGGTCAAGGTCCGCTGGCCGCCGACTTTCATTCCCGCCACGCCCTGGTCCCATCCTTTAATTACGCGACCCGCGCCGAGGGAAAAGTCGAACGGCATACCGCGATCACGGGAGCTATCAAACTTCTCCCCTTTATGGTCAGGCGCAGCCGCGTCGTAAAGCCAGCCGGTATAGTGCACGGAAACGTTCATACCCGCCGCCGCCGCCGTGCCTTCGCCAACCACCACATCGGTCTTGATCATATCTACCACCTTACCCACCTCCATATTAGTTTTAACATCCGGATCAACTGAATCGGAACAACCGCCCACTGAAGGAATGACCGTAGCTAACACCACCGCAAGCGGTGCAAAAAGAAAACGTTTTATCATTACTTACTACCTCCTGAAGAATATGTTGTTAATGGTGGCGTTGATCTTAGTATCTGAGAATAAATCGCAGTAAATCGTCGTTGAAGGACGCCGACTCTTATCGGTTCTGAGTTAAGATTTATTCGAGCATGACCCGAATGGCGCTTACTTAAGCTTCTTTGGGTGACCATTTTTCATCACCTCAGCTCTTGCTTCGTCGCGAGGTTTCATCAGTAATGGATAGGCTTTTGGCCTTCGTTTTATGGCTCTTG